>CATVQO010000147.1 GCA_958346165.1 uncultured Collinsella sp.
CGCCGCAGCGGGCGATGGCGCGGATGCCCTCGGGCAGCTCGTAGCCGTGCAGGTCAGTCGAGCGCATCAGGATGGCGTCGGCCTCCTCGGCGGTGCTCACAAATTCGTAGCCCTCGCCAAACTCGACTTTGCCGTCCTTGGTGATGTCGTCGATGGTCTTAATCTTGCGCATGAAAAACTCCTTAGCAGGTTTGGTTTAAACAGGTGGTTTGAAGTGGCTGGTCGGCCCGCGCGTTGCGGGCTAGTTAGATCGCGGGCTCAAACTACGCTGCGTTTCGAAGTCCTTCATGTACGAGGCCAGTGCCTGCACGTCTTCCATGGTTACGGCGTTGTAGACGCTGGCGCGCATGCCGCCTACCAGACGATGGCCCTTGACGTTTTGAATCTGGTGCTCGGCCGCGCCTGCGACAAAGGCCGCGTCGAGTTCGGCGTCGCCGGTGCGGAAGGTGACGTTGGCGATGGAGCGGCTGTCGGCCTGCGTGGTGCCATGGAACAGCACACTGTGCTCGAGCAGGTCATAGAGCAGGTTGGCCTTGGCCCAGTTGCGCTCGGCCATGGCGGCAAGTCCGCCGGTCTCCTCGACCCACCGGAACACCTTGCCGCACACGTAGATGCCAAAGGTGTTGGGCGTGTTGAGCATGGAGCCCTTGGCGGCCTGGGTCTTAAGGTCCATGTACTGCGGCGCCCGCGCAAAGGCGGGGCCGTCGGCGATGAGGTCGTCGCGCACGATAACCACGGTCACGCCCGCGGCGCCGGCGTTTTTCTGCGCGCCGGCGTAGATGAGCCCGTAGCGCTCAACATCGAGCGGCTGCGACAGAAAGCAGCTCGAGACATCTGCGACCAGCGGTACGTCGCCGCAAGCGGGCAGCTCGTGGTACATGGTGCCAAAGATGGTGTTGTTCTGGCAGATGTAAACGTAGTCGAGCCCGTCGCTCGCGGCCTCGGCGGCAATGCGCGCGTTGATGTCGGCCATGTCGGGGATGCGATCGAAGTTGGTGTCCTCGGAGCTCGCGAGCAGCACGGCCTCGCCGTACTTGGCGGCCTCCTTGTATGCCTTGTTGGCAAAGTTGCCGGTCACGATGTAGCCGGCGCGGCCGCGGCGCATGAGGTTCATGGGGATGCCCGCAAACTGCAGCGTGGCGCCGCCCTGCAAAAACAGGACACGGTAGTTGTCGGGGATGCTCAGCAGGCGACGCAGGGTTGCCTCGGCGTCGTCGATGATCTGCTGGTACATGCTAGATCGATGGCTCATCTCGAGCACGGACATGCCGCAACCGCGGTAGTCCATCATCTCGTCGGCGATCTCGGCGAGCACGCTTGTGGGCAGCGCTGCCGGGCCAGCTGAGAAGTTGTGCACACGTGCCATCTTCTAGTTCCCCCTTGTAGTCGTTTGGACGTTCGGGTTACTTTAGCACAGTGGAGCGCCAGGCGCGACCGCATCACGGTAAAACTCGAGTGCGTCGCTATGATTTACAGGATGGTTACATGGGGGAGGGGTGCTTTACTCCTCAGGCAAATCCAAATCTGCGAGCGAAGACATGAGGTTCCTAGGCGCTTGATCTCTTCGTCCTAAAGTAGCTACCTCCTAGTCACTACGATGCTAGCGTGGCGATGACGGCTTCGTCGCCGGCGTATATTAGGGTGTTGCCGTCGGGGATGATCGTTTGGCCTTCGCGCTTGAGCATCACCACAATAAACGGATGTTTGCCTTGCGGCACATCGCACAGGCGCTGGCCGGCCAGGCGACCGTGGGGAGTCACGGTGACCTCGCGCAGCGTAACTTCGGTACGCTCTTCAAACGTCGGCGCGGCCATCACCAGCAGATCGCCTTCCTGGATCACGGTGTCGCCATTGGGCAGTACCGGGTGCGCCCCGTCGCGCAGCACCAGGACCACGAGCATATTTGTGGCGCTGCCAATGTCCGCGAGCGAGCGTCCGGCAAACGGATGTCCAGCGCACACCTTGAGCTTTACAAACGACATGCCGTCCTCGTCGCGGTAGTCGTTAAAGGTGCGGCGCACGTCGCCGGTCGCATCGATCATATCGAGCTTCTTCGCCACCGCCGGCAGCAGCGAGCCCTGCACCACAATGCTCGACACGGCAATCACAAACACCAGGTCAAACAGGTCGTGTCCGCCGGGAACGCCGGCCACCACGGCAAAGAGGCTAAACACGACCGAAGCTGCTCCGCGCAGGCCCGCCCAGCTTACGAGCGCGACCTGGCGGGGGTTCGTCTTAAAGGGCGCCAGGAGCACGCCGACGGCGATGGGGCGGCTCACGTAGAGCATAAACGCCATGAGCGCCAGGCCCGGCAGCAGCATCTGTGGTAGGCGTGCGGGCGTGACGAGCAGGCCGAGCAAGAAGAAGATCGTCATCTCGGCCATCTCGGTGAGGGTGTCAAAGAAGTGCGCCATCTCGACCTTGCCGGTGATGTCGCTCGCACCCAGCACAATGCCGGCCAGGTATACGGCCAAAAAGCCGTTGCCGCCCAGATAGCTTGGTAGCGCGTAGGCGACGATCGCCACGGCGAACAAGAAGATGGTCTGCGCGCCCTCGGCCGTTGCGTGCGCGCGTTCAATCAGACGGCCCGCCGCCCAGCCGATGGCAAGGCCCAGGCCCGCGCCCAGGATAATCTGCTTGGCCAGCAGTGCGGGAATGTTGATGTCGCCGCCGGCCGCGAGTGCGGCGAGCACGGCGGTGAGCATGTAGGCGACGGGGTCGTTGGAGCCCGATTCGACCTCGAGCAGCGAGTCGGTGCCGCCCTTCAGCGAAAGGTTGTGCTCGCGCAGCACGCTAAAGACGCTGGCCGCGTCGGTGGATGCCACGACCGATCCCAACAGCAGGCCGTCGATCCAGTCGAACCCCAGCGCGAAGTGGGCGAACACGCCGGTGATGCCGGCAGTGATGACGACGCCGAGCGTGCTCAGCAGCACCGCCGGCACAGCGACGGGTTTGGCACGGTCGATATTGGTGTTAAAGCCGCCGTAGAACATGATGAACAGCAGCGCCGTGCTGCAGACGGTTTCGGTGAGCGCATAGTCGCTAAAGTCGATATGCGCCGGGCCGTTGACGCCCAACAGCATGCCGAGCGCGATAAAGATGAGCAGGGTGGGGAAGGGGAGCTTT
This sequence comes from uncultured Collinsella sp., assembly GCA_958346165.1. The sequence goes on from CATVQO010000147.1 coordinate 3,127, forward strand.
TTGCCGACGGGTTTGATGGTCAGACACAGAATGATGACGAGGCCGATAAAGAGAAGGATCTGGTTCATGGATGGTGTCCGCTCCTGGTTGGTTGGCGTGGCACGGTCAGTTGCCTGCGGTTATTTGTACCCAAAGATGGTGGGTTTATGGGGTTGGATTGCGGGCGTGCGCGATATCGTCATAGACGGCTGCCGTCTTTGCCTCTGCTCGGAAACCCTTTCCAGCTTTATTGCAACGGAGTACAATGGGTAACGTTTAAGTTCAACTTGAAGTTTTAGTTGCGGCGCCGGGCTTCGGCCGCAATGCAAGGAGAGGCGTACCATGGCGATCTATGTGACATCTGATGCTCACGGGCACGTGCGTGCGCTTGACGAAGCCCTGTCTAAGATCTCGTTGACGTCCGACGACACGCTGTACGTGCTGGGCGACATGATCGATCGCGGGCCCGATCCGGTCGGCGTTATTAAGCTCGTGCGCTCGCTGCCCAACGCCCACGTGCTCAAGGGTAATCACGAGCAGATCATGCTCGATGCCATCATTGGCCAGGATCCGCTCGATGCCGAGACCTGGGATATCAACGGTGGTTGGACGACGCGCGAGCAGCTCAACGACATGGAATTTGAGGCATACGAGGAGCTCGTGCGATGGATGGCCGCGCTGCCGCTCTACGCAGTGGTCGAGACCGAGGAGCGCCCGTATCTGCTGGTACATGCTGGAATCGAGATGAAGGCGGCGCGCGCGTTTTTGCTTGAGCATGGCGTCGATTGTGCCGATGGCGTCGGAGCGGTGGGTGCCGATCGCGAGCTGTTGCAGCAGATGCTCGCGGTGCAGTCGTCCGATGACCTGCTATGGATTCGTCACGGCTATTGGGATGTGCCGACCGGGCTGCTTTCTGCCGAGGGCAAGGGCCCGGTCGTGGTGAGCGGTCACACGCCCACGGTATCGCTTGGGCGCTATTGCGAGGTCGGTGGTCTGGCGGGGCTCGATGAGGAATCGGGACGCGGGCAGATCGTGCGCTTGGGCGGCGAGGACACTGCCGGCGTGCCCGATCGCATCGACATCGACTGCGCCGCCGCCACCGGCTCCGAGTTCGGTCGAGTGGGCATCCTGCGCCTGGACGACGGGGCGGAGTTCTACGCGAACATCAACCCGGGCGAATAATCGGTGCAAGGGGTAGCTAATTTGGGACGGGGCTTTTTTGACTACTTTCGGAGAGTAGCGCCTTCTTGCTCGGTAAGCGCTAGAAATGAGGAGCGTCTGCGTCCTCGACAGCGCGAAAATGCTCGAAAAACCGTCGCAACGGAGTCAAACGACGTCGCGGCGGTTCTTTTTTGGCTGCCCGCTGGCTAAGTGAGTAGACTTTTTTGGAAATGCCGAGCACCCAACATATTTGCCTCAATAAAACCGACGCTCCTATAAGTTGTCAAGAGGCAGTTTGCGGGAGCGCTCTCTCC
>CATVQO010000148.1 GCA_958346165.1 uncultured Collinsella sp.
TTTATCGCGAGTTCCGCACGCAAAGAAGGCCACTTAATGTGGCCTTCGTCTTGCGCAGGACTGTAGAGCAGGAAACCTTATATCCGGCCCCTCCGTCCGGGGACCGCGCCGTACCAGCTACAGCGTCATGTTCGGATCGGCGTCGACGTCGAACGGCGAGATTTCACCTCGGTCGAATTTACGGCGAGCGACCTCCGCGATCATGGCGGCGTTATCGGTGCAGGCAGACAAGGGCGGCACCGTCACGCGGATCCCCTGACGACCGAGCTTCTTGATCATCATCTCGCGCAGATGCGGGTTGGCCGAGACGCCGCCGCCGATGCAATACTCCTTGCACCCGGTAGCGTGCAGGGCGTTTTTGGCCTTCTTGTACTGCACGTCAAAGACCGCCGCCTCAAACGAGGCCGCTAGGTCGGGCAGGTGAATCGTACGCCCGGCCTTGGTCTCCTGCTCGATGTAGAGCGTCACCGCCGTCTTGAGGCCCGAAAGCGAGAAGCGGTAGTCTCCCCTGCTGTTAAGCGCGCGGGGAAAATCGATCGCCTTGGGGTTGCCCGTCTCGGCAAGCTTGGAGATGATGGGGCCGCCGGGATAGCCCAGGCCCAATGCCTTTGCCACCTTGTCGAAGGCTTCGCCCACGGCGTCGTCGAGCGTCTCGCCAAGCACCTCGTAGTCGCCCCATGCCTTTACGTGCACAAGCATGGTGTGCCCGCCCGAGACAAGCGTGAAGATAAACGGAGGCTTGAGGTCAGGCTGCGCCAACAGGTTGGCAAACAGGTGACCCTCCAGATGATTGACGCACACGAGCGGCTTGCCGGCGGCGTAGGCAAAGCCCTTGGCGAAGGCGACGCCAACCACGAGCGCGCCCACCAGGCCCGGACCCTGCGTCACGCCCACGGCGGCAAGCTCACTTGGTGCAATGGCTCCGCCCGTAAGACCAAGCGATGCTGCGGCATCCTCGAGCGCCGCATCCACTACACTCACGATAACCTCAACGTGTTTGCGCGAGGCGATCTCGGGCACCACGCCGCCAAAGCGGGCGTGAAAATCAATCTGTGTCGACACCTGGTTGGCTAGCATATTGCCATCCGCATCGATAATCGCCACGGCCGTCTCGTCGCAGGAACTCTCGATAGCGAGCACTAGGCGGCGGCGCTCAATTTCGGCACGCTCCCCCTCGGAGCGCCCAGGCGCAGGCAGCGGCCATACGCGCTGCTCTGCCGCCGTCGGCTCGGGCGAAGCATTGTCGACCGGAAGCACCAGGGGCAGCGGAGCCGTCATGACGATGGCATCCTTGCCGGCACCATAGTAGCCGCGGCGCCGTCCTGCCTCGGTAAAGCCCAGAGCGTTATAAAGCGCGATCGCTCCCTCGTTGCCGTCCTCGACCTCGAGCGAAGCCGTGGTGCAGCCGAGCATCTGGGCATCATAGCTCACGTGCGACAGCAGCTTGCGGGCAATGCCCTCACGGCGATGTACCGGGTCGACGGCGACATCCAGAATCTGCACATCACCGTCCACGACCATACCGCCGGCAAGGCCCAGCAGCTTGCCGTCGTCGTGTGCCACCCACCAACTACGCGGCGCGGCGACGTCCTCGCCCAGTTCGGACAGGAACATGCCCGGCGTCCACGCCTCGTGTCCGGCACCTTCAAAGCAGGCAGCCTCTAGCGCGCTCGCGCCCTCGGCATCCGCCGCGCCCATGGGACGGAACTGCAGATGACGACCGGCGAGCTCATCGGCAACGCCCGTAATTTCGCTCTGCGCACTCTCGGCAAGACCAAGACGCTTGCGCTCGTTTTCCTCGGCATCCGAAAGGCGCGTGTAAATCGGCAGGACGCGGGCCGGATCGCCGTCACCCGCAGCGTGCGCGAGCAGCAAGCCCTCGCCCGAAGGCCACCACAGGTCGCGCTCCACGCAGCGGGCGGTCTCGTCCTCACCCAGCAGCTTGCCATAGCGCACGAGACCGTCACCGGTCAGCTGAACCTGGTCCCAGTCCGCTGCTCGGCGCCACTCATCGAGCGCCACGGCGGCCTTGACCACGTGTTCGCGCTCAAATTGACGCTCGGGGCCCTCATCGACCAGCATATACAACGCCGGATATACCTCACCGCGCATAGCATCGGCCAAGATACCAAGCTTGCCGCGCACGCCAGCCTTCCACGCCGTCCAAGCGCAAGCGTCGAGCGTCGACACGCCCAGCAGCGGAACATTGGCACCGCGCGCGAGGCCCTTGGCAGTGGAGATGCCGATGCGCACACCCGTAAACGACCCCGGGCCGCGGCCGACCACGTAGCAACCAACATCGCTGCGATCCAGACCGGCTTGAGCCAGCACGCCATCAACGGTATTCACGAGCTCAACGTTTGCGTGACGGCGACACATGTGGTCGCCACTCACGAGCTTCGTCTCGCCCGTCTGCCCATCAATCCAGCTTGCCGCGCAGGCAAGCATGTCGGTCGATGTGTCGAGCGCCACCACCAGCGCGTTGTCGTTATGCAAGCTCATCTTGTACAGCCTTATCTATCAAATGGGAAAGCTCATTCGCACGCTCGCCGTGCGCCTCGAGCGTTATCGTTCGCACATCGCTGTCGTCCTCATCGCGCTTAAGCGTCACCGAAAGATACTCATCTGTCAGTTCATCCTGAAACTGCTCGCCCCATTCCAGTAGGCAAACACCCTCATAGCCCAGCACGTCAAAAATGCCCGTATCTTCTAGCTCGTAAGCATGCTCCAGGCGGTACAGATCAAAATGGAACAGCGGAATACATCCTTGGTCATGAACGGCCATGAGCGCGAACGTAGGGCTCGTGACCATATGCTCATCGCCCAGAGCGCGCGAGACGCCCTTGGTAAAGTGGGTTTTTCCCACACCCAAGCCACCGGTCAAAATCAGCACATCGCCATCTTCTAGACACGGTGCGATCAGCTCGCCAAAATGCTCCGTATCGGCAGTACGAGCCGTTCTATAGGTACCTACCCCCAGGCGCTCCAGGGACATATGCGCTCCTTATTATTCCGAGGCGGTCTCCGGCGCGGGGTGCCGCTCCAGATAGTCGCCCAGCATCTTAAAGTCTTCCTCCAGCAACTCCTGCCACGCCGGATTGCGCAGCGCCGCCGCAGGATGAAACGTCGGCATCACCACAAAGTGCCCCATCTGATGGAACCTGCCGCGCAGCTTGGTAATGCCGATCTCGGTCTTGAGCACAAAGTGCGTTGAGGGATTGCCGAGCGTCACGATGATATCGGGCCAGATGCTTCGAATCTGCTCGCGCAAAAACGGTGAGCAAGCCAGCACTTCCTCGGGACGCGGGTTGCGGTTTCCCGGCGGACGGCACTTAAGCACGTTGGCAATGTAGACGTCTTCGCGTTTGAGCCCCGCCAGCGACAAAATGCCGTTGAGGTCCTCGCCTGCCGCCCCCACAAAGGGCTCGCCCTGCAAATCCTCATTGCGGCCCGGCGCCTCACCGATAAACATCACGCGGGCGCGGGGGTTTCCCACGCCAAACACGATATTGTGACGCGACTGGTAGAGCTGGCAGAGGTGACAATCGCCCAGAACGGCCTCAATTTCCTCGAGTGCGACCTCACGTGGTGCCTGATGGGTATGGCCGGGGATGTGCATGACGCCCATAGCGGCTCCTACACGTAGACCTTGTCGAGACGCATGCCAAAGCCGCAGGCGACCTCGTAGTTAATCGTTCCGCGCAGTCGGGCCATCTCGTCCATAGTGATCTCGGCATCGCCATCGCGGCCGACAATGATCATCTCGTCACCATACTCGGCCTCGGGAATCTCGTGTGCCGGGTTGGACTGAATGGCGACCATAAACTGGTCCATGCAGATATTACCAACCTGATGCACGCGCTCGCCGCGATACAGCACATCCATACGATTGGAAAGCGTACGCGATAGACCATCGGCATAACCGATCGGCAGCGTGCAGATCTGAACGCGCGTACGCGGTACGCGGTAGGTAAAACCGTAGCCCACGCCCTCACCCATCGCAGGGTGCGCCACGCGCGTCACACGCGCATGGACACTCATAACGGGATCAAGCTGCATCACGCGGCCACTCAGCTCGCACGGCTGCATGCCATACAAGCCAACGCCGGCGCGGATCATATCAAAATGCATCGAGGGGTCGAGCATCGAGGACGGCGTGTTGGCGCAGTGCACGATACCGCACTCAAAACCCGCATCCTTAATGGCCTGAACGGCCTCGGTAAAGCGCTGACACTGCAGCTTGTAGTCCCAACCCGAAGGCTCATCGGCCGTGGCAAAGTGCGTAAATACGCCGTCGCACTGAATACCGCGATGGAAATTAATACCGCGGACAAAGTCGAGCACCTGCGTGTAATGTACGCCGATGCGGTTCATGCCCGTCTCGATGGCGAGATGGTACTTGCCCACTTTGCCCGCCGCGACGGCGCATTCGCCATACGCAAGAGCAAAGTCAGACGTATAGACCGAGGGCATGATATCAAACTCGAGCAACGTCGGAATGGCCTCGATAGGCGGCTCGCTTAGGATGAGGATGG
>CATVQO010000149.1 GCA_958346165.1 uncultured Collinsella sp.
GCGTCAACAGCGGCAACCAGCTTTGCAAGGTCGCGACCAAGTGCATTAGACATATTAAAGTCCTAACGGATCGAAAGTTATAAGGCACCAGAGATCGGCACCAGATACGGGAAACGCCCGCGAGCATACAGCCGCGGGTGTTCCTCAATCAAAAGCTCTTAGGCCTGCTCGGAAGCCTTGGGCTCGTCCTTGTACAGGACAAACGAGACGGCAAAGGAAACCAACGCGGCGACCGCAAACATGATCGCGTACTGCACGGGCTGGGCCAGGCACAGCAGGATACCGAAGATACCGGTAACGCCCGTGCCGGAGGCGGCCAGCGAAGTGAGCGCGCAGACCAGGGCACCGCAACCGCCGCCGATGCAGCCAGCGATGAAGGGCTTAAAGAAACGCAGGTTCACACCAAAGATGGCAGGCTCGGTAATGCCCATGAAGGCGGACAGGGCCGAAGGAAGCGCCAGGCCCTTGATCTTGGCATCGCGGGTCTTAAAGGCAACAGCGAGCGCGGCGCCACCCTGGGCGATGTTGGCAGCGCTGGCGATGGGCAGCCAGTAAGTCACGCCGTACTGGGCGAGCTGTCCCAGGTCGATGGCGGTGTACATCTGGTGGATACCCGTAACGACCGTGGGGGCATAGAACAGGCCGACGATAAAGGAACCGATGCCGAAGGGCAGGGTCAGCAGGGCCTGGATCAGACCGAGGATGGCGTTCTCGGCCCAGACAAAGATGGGGCCGACGGCAACGAGCGTCACGAGCACGGTCACGAACACGGAGACGAGCGGGGTCACAAAGAGGTCGAACATCTCGGGGACAACCTTGTGGAGACGCTTCTCCAAGAAGGCGAGGATGGCGCAGGCGATGACGATGGGGATCACGTGGCCCTGATAGCCGACCCACTCAAAGCTGTACACGCCGGGGATGACGGTGACCATGGTCTGAACGCCCTCGGAGGCAACCGTATAGGCGCTCTGCAGCGAGGAGTTGATGAACGCACCGCCGACGACGGCACCCAGGTACGGGTTGGCGCCAAAGGCCTTGGCGGCGGAGTAGCCGATCAGGATCTGCAGAATGCCAAAGGACGTTCCCGAGACCAGGTCGGCGATCTTATAGATAAAGTTATTGGTGTCGAGCGCGATAAAGCCGTTGGAGGCCATAAAGTTGAGGGCGCTCATAATGCCCAGCAGCAGGCCCGAAGCCACGATGGCAGGGATGATGGGGACAAAGACGTCGCCGAGCACCTTAATGGCACGCATAAAGATGTTCTGCTGCTGCGCCGCGGCCTCCTTGACCTCGGCCTTGGTGGCAGCCTCGACGCCACTGAGCGCGATGAACTCCTCGTAGACCTTGTTGACGGTGCCGGTGCCAAAAATAATCTGGAGCTGGCCCTGGGCCTCAAAGACGCCCTTGGCGCCATCGACATTCTCGATGGCCTCCTTGTTAACCTTGGAATTATCGGCAATCACCAGGCGCAGACGCGTGGCACAGTGCGCGGCCGAAACAACGTTGTCGGCGCCACCGATGTTGTCGAGCACCTCTTGGGCTGATTTGCGGTAGTCCATGACTTCCCTTTCCTCCAACGGGCGCATTTGCACCCGGCCATCTTTGACACTTACACTGTAATCGATTTCAGTTTGATAAGTCTGTAATCGTTTTCACAATAGGGTGAACGGTACGATAAAGCCGGTGAATGGTAGTTTTGAGACAAACATAAGGGCTCAAAGGCAGGCAGACATGCCCAAAGCCTAGACATTCATAAGTTGATGGCCGAGCTTGAGCGTCTTGAGACCGCTCTCCCCCTCCACGCCATCGAGCGTGTTGAGCAACATATTGGTCGCCTCGACGCCACTGGTCAGGTAGCCATAATGCACGGTGGGAATGCCGCCCGTCAGCGCGCGCAAAAAAGCGTTGTCGCCAAAACCGCTCACGCGGTGTATGCCCTCGCCCATGCCGCAAACCTCATCAATAGCACGCAGCGCGCCCGCCGCCATGGTGTCGGTCGCGCAGGCGATAAACGAAACATCGGGAGCGACGGAAAGCAGTTCACGCGCCGCACCATAGCCCGAGTCGAGCGTAAACGAGCCCAAACGAATCAAGGCGGCATCGAGCGGGTTACCCGCGGCGCGCAAGCCGGCCTCAAAACCGCGACGGCGGTCATAACCAGCAGCGCGGTCCGCTTCGGTAACTCCAATATAGGCAATCTTGCCGTCCACGCGGCCCGCAAGTGCATGGCCTAGCTCAAAGGCGGCCTCGTAATCGTCGTGATAGACGCACGCCGCGCCCTCAACATTCTGACCGATCAGCACGATGGGCACGCGGCACGACTCAATCGCCCGACGGTGCTCGTCGGTAATCATAGTTGCCACCAGCACAATGCCATCAACTGGGTGATTTTGGAACAAATCGAGGTATTCGATCTCGCGATCGGCCGCGTTGTCAGTGTTGGCAAGCAACATCTGGTAGCCACGGCGACCGAGCACCTGGCCAATGCCGGCGGTAATGCGGCTCACGGACTCCGAGTTGATCTTGGGCACGATGACGCCGATGAGCTTGGTGGAACCGGTGCGCAGCGCGCGAGCCTGGCTGGACCGCACGTATCCGGTCAGCTCAATCGCCTGCTTAATGCGCTCGGCCTTATCCGCCGAGATATATCCACCGTTGAGGTAGCGCGAGACGGCGGCGCTCGAAACGCCCGCCAGCTCGGCCACATCTTTCATCTTTACCACGAGCACCCCTGTCGTTGAAATCGCTTTCACCATAATACCCGCGAAGACGGCATACGAACCAAATCAGTCCACCAGGTGGAGCAAACGTCAGCGAGCGGGCAGCTGCCGTGGCGAGGTGCCGCGAAAGAGGAGCGACGCGTACTTTATGTACGCGAGCGACGGTTTGAGCGGCAGATCGCCCGGCAGCTGCCCGCTCGCTGACGTATGCTCGACCAGGAGCGCCCCTCTTTGTGCAATCTGCTCGCTAGGGTTCTACCCGTGGTACTCGCCGTTATATTGAATGAGCGTCAGGTCCTCCACGCCGTCGAGCGCGCGAATGGCATCCACATAGGGCATGTCAACGCCGTCCGAGAACACCTCCACGGCCATCTCGACCTTGTCACCGCGCATGGTCTTGGACTTCACCGTAAACTTGGTACGCCCAAATGCACGCACGATATCGTCGCCGGCGGTCTGGCCCGTGTAGTGGATGACCATCATGTACACGCGCGCCTTGTCCTGGTGACTCGCAAAGCCGGCAATCATCACCACAATCACCACTGCCGTAAGCCCCACGAGCGCGTACATGCCGGCGCCTGCCGTAATGCCTGTGGTAATGGCCCAAAAAAGATACAGCAGGTCGAGCGGGTCCTTAACCGCCGTACGATAGCGGACGATTGACAGAGCACCGACCATACCGAGTGAGATGACCACGTTCGTCGAGATCGCGAGCGTGACCATGCAGGTAAGCACGCACATGCCTACAAGCGTCACGGCAAAGCTGCGCGAATACACCACGCCGGTAAAAAAGCGCTTGTACACGTGATAGATCAGGATGCCCATGGCGAGCGCCACGAGCAGCGAAAGGCCAATCTTGGCAGGGTCGACCTGGCCAAACGCCTCCAAAACGGAGTTCTTAAAAAAGTCCCTGGTGCTTATGGTCTAAATATCCCCTCGGTTCTCAAAATCCGATTCCCAGTAGTTAAATCCGCGCAGGTAGGCGGTCTTTTCGTAACACAGGCAGTACTTGGAGACCGCCGTAAGCTCGGCCGCTCCCGGCGGCACCATATCGCGCACCAGCTGCGGGCAAAACTCCGTAAACTTGACCTCCATCACCAGCTTGCCGGGCTCCAGGACCGGCAGCGCGGGCAGCGTCGCGTCAAAGATATCGAAGCTTCCCACCGCGGCACGCACGTTCATGTCAAACGTAATGCGCACGGTGCCCTCATCCATCACCCACGGCTCGCGCTCGTAGTCCACGATGGTCCGCGGGCGCATCATGTTGCAGATGCACTCGATGTAGAACTCGCGGCAGAGCGGATAGGGGCTCCTCAGCAAAAAGTCGTAGTCGCCGGCCAGAATCTGCTCAAACTCGCCGCGCGTGAGCGGCGCATCCTCCTTGTAAATCCAGCTACCGTACTTCTTTTTGCGCTCGAGCTTAATCACCTTGTCGCTGCCGTTATAGATGCGTACGCGATACTTTTTGCGCATGAGAATGCCGGCGTCTTTTTCCTCGTAGGCCGAGTTGCAGTAGTCGTCAAAATACAGGCTGCGAATAGTGTAACCGCCCGCCCGCGCATGCTTGTCCAGCTTAAACACCGGCGCCATGCGACAGGCAAGCGCGGCGTGCTCGCCCTCGTTAATGAGATATTTGAGCTCGTGGCGGTAACGCTCCTGCGTGGTACGCACAGGCGGAGCCGCCAAGCGCTCAAGCAGCGCGCTAGCCCTCCTCATACGTGTCCTCCACGACCTTACCGCCGTCTTGCACGTA
>CATVQO010000150.1 GCA_958346165.1 uncultured Collinsella sp.
AGCGGCAATCTGACGTTCAATCGTCGGTCGCGTACCGAAGTACGCTTCCCTCCTCTTTCACGTCACCTTGCTCGCTTAGGGGCGTTTTCGCTGACGTGAGCTCAACCTGCGGCGCAATGTCAGCAACCAAGCCGAAAACAAAAAAGGCCGAAGTCCCAAAAGGCTTCGGCCTTTGTTTTTTGCAACGTCCAAGAGCAGTTTATCGATTCTCAATACTTCCGATGTTCTTGAGCTCGATGGAGATGAGGCCGTTGGGCTCGTTGACAAACTCGATGTACTCAGAGTTCGAACCCATCTCGGCCGGGAAGCTGATCTCGATGCCCGTGTCGGTACGGATCTTGTGGTTGCGCACCGCCGCGCGTTCGACCTGCTTGCGCTCCACGGGCACACGCTCAGGCACCTTCTCCTCAGTCAGTGCCGCGCGCACGCTCTCCTTGATAACCGGCTCGTCCTCAAAGACCTCATCGACGATATCCCAAGGGGGCAGTTCCTCGTCATCCTCAACTTTCTCGGCAACAGCAGCCTTAACCTTGGCGAGTGCTACAGCCGTGTTGGCACCGTGCTCCTCGGCGACTTCCTCGACCACACGCGTCACGGTGTCGATGACCTCCTTGCCCGATACCCCCGTGTCGCACTGCAGCAGGCCATCGGGAATGAGCATGCGATCCTCGCCGGCAATCTTGCGCTTCTTATCCACATAGCCGATCTCCATGGTGCTTGCACGCACGATTGCATAGCTCGGCACCTTTTGCGAGGGATTCGGCAGAATGGCGTAGTGGCGCGCAATGTCGTTGCGCACCTCGCCCTCTTCGCGACCCACCTCGTGCATAAAAGCCTGCTTGGAGCCCAGCAGCATCACGGCAAACCAGCGGGCATCCTCATCGTCATCAAAGTCCGCCACAAGCACGTCAGTGGACTCGGCTTTCTCGGCCTTGGTAAGTTCGGAAGAGATGAACTCCGCAATCTGCTGAGACAGATCCACGAACTCACGCTCACCAAAGAAATAGCCCTTGAGCTCGCCGCCGAATGCGGAGTTCTCGGCAAACGTGGCACGCTTGTTATCAGCCGAGGTACGAGCGCGCCGCAGGTGCGTGGTTACGAAATTACGCACGGTGCGGCTCTCGATATCGAGCTCGCGCTGGCTCATAACGTTGACGGCAGAGTCAAAGTCCAGGATATGCAGAATCGCGTGATTGATTTTCATATACGGCATTCCGTTCTAGATCGATTTCGGCACGAACCAGTATAGCGGTCGATCCCGCCCCAGGCGCATCGAAGATTGGTGCATCGGGGACAGGTTGCTTTGCACCAATGGTTAGCGCAGGAGCTCGGACTGCCAAGCCTCGAGCTGTTCTGCCAAGCTCTTGCCGGCAGCGGGCATGTCGATCTGGGGACGTTTGGGCAGAAGCGCACACTTAAGAATCGCAACGATAGTCTGCGAGACAAAGCGTCGCGTATCCTTGTCAAAGCCTTGCGCAGCCTGGAGCATCACAGGCAGGCTCTCGCGCAGATTCCCAGCGATATCCGCAAACCGCTCAGCACCCGTAGCCTCAAGCACGGAGAACAACGCATCTACAAAACGCTCGCGCTCGTTAGGCGACACCGCAAGCAGCATCTCGCGAATGGAGCCATCAACGTATCGAGCACCGGCGGACAGGCGCTCACAGTACACGAAGTCGCGACCATCAACCACCCAGCTAAAGGGATTATGCTGAAGCAGGCTGAACTCGGTGCTCTCAACGATGGCATAGTCCTCCTGTGTCTCGAACATCATGCCAAAGATCGACGACCGAGGTAGCGTCTTGTCGATTCGACCGGATAGATCGGCGAAGGCGTTGCCGCTCAGAAACTCCTCGACGAAGCCCGGACCATCATGGGAATACGCCCGTTCGATTCGCTCACGGGCGACATCGGGGCACATCGCCGCACCGTACACCGCAAGGTTTCCACCCTTGGAATGACCTCCGCACAAAAGCGGCCCGTCAATCGCATCCGCCGCCTCGTCTACATAACGCGCCGCGGATTCCTGGGCCGGCACAGGACACCGGAACGCCATGTTAAAGTCCTCTTTCCAGCCCACAATCGTGCTGTCGGTCCCCCGGAAGGCAAGATAGCTAAACCCCGCCGGAAATCGGAACGTCATGGCCGCAAACTGCTCCGTTGTCTCGGCATCACTCACGCTACGATAGCCGCAAACACGAACGCCACGGTAGCGAGGGCTTGCTGCCACAGCCTCCAACAGGGCACGACTCCCCTCCGGATCCCACAGGTCGCCAATCATGTCTTGGTAGCACTCGGCGCGCAGCAGCTCGCGTACGTCTAGGCCCTGCCAGTTCGTCAGCTCCGCCATATCACCCGGCAAACGCAAATAGGACAACCACGCAAAGACCAGGCTATCCACCGCGCAGAACGGCCGTTCCTCAAACGGATCAAACGCTGTCTGGGCATAGGTCAAAAAATTAGGCGAATCCGACATGGCCCTCCCATCAACTATGGTGCATTGGGGTCAGGTTACTTTGCACCAAAAAGGCGCCCGGGCCGTGTGGACCCGGACGCCTTCATTGTAGCTTTTCGCTCTAGCGAGCTTGATTTAGCAGGAGAAGTCGACGCTGTCGATGATGTCCTTGAGGGCCTTGGCGGAGGCGGTGAGCTCATGCTGCTCGTCATCGTTCAGCGGCACGGGGACGCGGCAGACGACGCCGTCGCGGCCAACGACCGTCGGCATGGAGATAGCCAGATCGGACAGGCCATACTCGCCCACCATGAGCGAGGAAACGGGCAGAACGGTCTGCTCATCGCGCATGACAGCGGTGCAGATGCGCTTGACGGCCATGGCGACGCCGTAGTAGGTGGCGTGCTTCTTCTCGATGATGGTGTAGGCGGAGTTCTTGACGTCCTCGGCGATACGCTTCTCGGCAGCCTCGTGCTCCAGATGACCGTGAAGCTCGCAGAAGGTGTTCAGCGGAACGCCAGCAACCTGAGCGCTGGACCAAGCGACAAACTCGGAGTCGCCGTGCTCGCCCATGACATAGGCCTGGACATCGCGCGGGTCAACCTCGACGTGGGCACCAAGCATCTGCTGCAGACGGCCAGTGTCGAGCACGGTGCCGGAGCCGATGACATGGCCCTCGGGCAGGCCGGACATCTTGATGGCAGCATAGGTCAGAACATCAACCGGGTTGGAGACGATTAGCAGAATGCCGTCGAAGCCGGACTTCTTAATCTCGGGGATAATGGACTTAAAGATGTTAACGTTCTTGTTGACCAGGTCCAGGCGGGTCTCACCGGGCTTCTGGGCAGCGCCAGCGGTGACGACGATCATGGCGGCGTCGGCGACATCGGAATAATCGCCGGCGTAGATCTTCATCGGCTCGGCAAACGTCATGCCGTGCGCGATATCCAGGGCCTCACCCTCGGCGCGGTTCTTGTCCACGTCGATGAGGACCATCTCGGAGAACAGACCGCTCTGCATCAGCGCGAACGCCGAAGACGAACCGACGAAACCGCAGCCGACAATAGCGACCTTCTTCTCGTTAACCATTAGAAACTCCCATCTCACTCCACAAACAAGCCGCCCGGGAACGACCCGAGCGGCTTGTCGTAATCCCAATACATCCAATCGGGACTTTGATTATGCTCCTATTCGCAGCCAAAAATCGACCGTTTACCGAAATTGTTTGCAGAATTCGTAAAATAACTGCACGAAATCGGTTTCGATATATTGACGAGCCAAAATAGCTTTCTAATACAGGCCCGCCTCGCGAATGGCCTCGACAGCCAAAGCGATCTGGTCGGGCGGCAAGACCAGCGCCATGCGCACGTGCCCCTCGCCCGAAGGACCAAAGCTCGCGCCCGGCGTCACCACAACGCCGGCCTTCTCCATAAGCTCCTCGCAAAACGCCATGGAATCGGTGCGGCCACCGGGAAGCTTGGCCCACACAAACATAGAGCCATGCGCGTTGGGGCGCTCCCAGCCCAAGCCCTCAAGACCGTCGCACAGGGCATCGCGGCGCTCCTGGTACTTCAGACGCTGCGCCTCGACCTCATCGCGCGGACCGTTCAGGCAGGCGATGGCGGCCTTCTGGATCGGGAAGAACATGCCAAAGTCGATCTGGCCGCGCAGCTTGGCAAAGGCCGAGACCACGTCCTCTCGGCCGACCAAAAAGCCGATGCGGGCACCGGTGACGTTAAACGACTTGGAGAGCGAGAAGAACTCAACGCCCACCTCGAGCGCGCCGGGGTACTGCAAGAAGCTGCCGCCCGGCTCGCCGTTGAACACGATGTCGGAGTATGCGTTGTCGTGAACGATCAGCAGGTCGTGCTCGCGGGCAAAAGCGATGATCTCCTCGTAGATCTCGGGCGTGCCCACCGAGCCCACCGGGTTGGCGGGCAGCGACACGATCATGTACTTGGCACGATCGGCCACCTCGGGATCGATGCCCGCCACATAGGGCAGGTAATTGTGCTC
>CATVQO010000151.1 GCA_958346165.1 uncultured Collinsella sp.
TCGCGCCGCACACACGATGTGACGGGCGAGCGCCAGGAGTGGGTGTCCAAGATTACGAGTGCGGTCGAGGAAGGCTATTCGGGCCGTCTGGTGATCCGCGCGTTTAACCGCGAACGCCAAAGTTCTGCCGAGGTGCACCAGGCCTCGGGCGAGCTGGCACGCGTGAGTGCCAAGGCCGACTTTATGATCAATGCCGTCGGCCCTGCGGTGCGCTTTATCGGCCGTTTGGCGCAGATCGTGATCGCGCTGGTGGGCTGCAGCATGCTGGTTGCCGGTCACATGACCGTCGGCGTGTTCCAGGCGTTCTTCCAGTTTATCTACGAGGCGTCCGAACCCATGACGCAGCTGTCGTTTACCTTCAACTCGCTGCAGAGCGCGTTGGCGAGTGCGGAGCGCGTGTTCGACCTGCTCGATGAGCCCGAGATGGAGGCCGATCCGCTGCCGGACGAGGCCGCCAAGCTGCCGGGTCGCGTTGAGGGTCGCGTCTCCTTTGAGCACGTGCGCTTTGGTTATTCGCCCGACAAGCCGCTTATGCACGACGTGTCGTTTACCGCCGAGCCGGGCCAGAAGATTGCCGTGGTGGGAACCACGGGCGCGGGCAAGACGACGCTCATCAACCTGCTCATGCGCTTCTACGAGATTGACGGCGGGCGTATTACGCTCGACGGCGTGGATACGAGCCGCATGGACCGCGGCGAGCTACGGCAGCAGTTTGGCATGGTGCTGCAGGACGCCTGGCTGTTCGATGGCACGATTGCCGAAAACATCGCCTACGGCTGTCCCGAGGCGACGCGTGAGGAGATCGTGGCGGCTGCGCGCGCCGCGCAGGTCGACTTCTTTGTGCGCACCATGCCGCAGGGCTATGACACGCGCGTGGCCAACGATGCCGAAAGCATCAGCCAGGGCCAGCGTCAGCTGCTGACCATCGCACGCGTGCTGCTCAATAACCCGGCGATTCTCATCCTGGACGAGGCGACCTCAAGCGTGGATACGCGTACCGAGCTTGCCATCGGTCGTGCCATGGACGCGCTCATGCGCGGGCGCACGAGCTTTGTGATCGCGCACCGCCTGTCGACGATCGTGGACGCCGACCTGATCTTGGTCATGGATCACGGCAACATTATCGAGCAGGGCACGCATAAGGAGCTGCTGGCTGCCGAGGGTGCCTACGCCGACCTCTATCTGAGCCAGTTCGCATAATGTGACAAAGGGACAGTCCCACATGTCGCATCAACGCAAAGGCGCGCCGGGGATGAATTCCCTGGCGCGCCTTTGCGTTGATGCCGATGTCGTTTTGTGCCGCTTGCGTTCCTAGCGCTCGTCCACGAGCTTGGCGACGAGGGCCTTGAGCTCGGCCACCTCTCGCTCGAGCTCTTTAACGCGGCGGGCGTTCTCGGTGATGCCTTGGCGGTTGAGGGCACTCTGCTCGGCGGCGTCGTCGGGCATGTACTCGCGATGCTGCTTGGCGTCGAAGCTCTCCTCGAACACGCGGCATCCGTTGCGCTTGATGATGCGTCCCGGCACGCCCACGACGGTGCAGTTGTCGGGTACGTCCTTGACGACGACCGAATTGCCGCCGATCTTGACGTTGTTGCCGATGCGAATGTTGCCGAGCACCTTGGCGCCTGTGCCCACGGTGACGTTGTTGCCCAGGGTGGGGTGGCGCTTGCCGGTCTCGTTGCCGGTGCCGCCGAGCGTAACGCCCTGGTAAAGCACACAGTTGTCGCCCACGACGGTGGTCTCGCCGATGACGACGCCCATGGCGTGGTCGATAAAGAAATGCTTGCCGATCTGTGCGGCGGGATGAATCTCAACGCCGGTGATGTGGCGGGTGATTTGCGAGAGCGCGCGGGCGAGCGAGCGATGACCGTGCTCCCACAGCCAGTGCTCGGGCACGTGGTTCCACTTGGCGTGCAGGCCAGGATAGGAAAGGAAGATGACCAGACCGTTTTGCGCGGCGGGGTCCTGCGCTTGGACGGTCTTGATGTCCTCGCGAATGGTATTGATAAAGCTCACCGGCCGCCCTCCCTTAGCGCCATGGCAATGCGATTCAATAAAGTATAGCGATTCGCTAGGGATTAGGAAGGACAATCTTGGCGGCATTGCGCGACAGGTGTCAGTTATGCAAACTTGCTGGTAATGGAGTCATGCTTTTGTGGGGTTGCGCACGAGGGGACGCCGCGACCGTATACTGGTCAACTTGGACGTATCCGCGCCCACAACTGAGAGGTTTTACTTCATGGGTTTCATTAATTTTATCGCCGAGCTGCTCAAAGACCCGCGCACCGCGATTGCCAGCTGGATCGCCGCCGGCCCGCTTATGGCCTACGGCTGCGTGTTCCTGATCATCTTTATCGAGACGGGCGTGGTGTTCTTCCCGTTCCTTCCCGGTGATTCGCTGCTGTTTGCTTCGGGCTTCTTTGCCCACAACGGTGGCTTTAACATCGTGGCTTTGCTGGCCGTCGCATGGGCTGCTGCCATCTTGGGCGATCAGTGCAACTTTATGATCGGTCACTTCTTTGGCCGCAAGATCATCGCTTCGGGTAAGGTCAAGGCCATGACGCCCGAGCGCATTAAAAAGTCCGAGGACTTCTTGGACAAGTGGGGTCACCTGGCCATCTTCCTGGGTCGCTTCTTCCCGTTTATCCGCACCTTTGTGCCCTTTATCGCTGGCATGGGCGGCATGCACTGGCGCAACTTTGTCGTCTTTAACGTGCTGGGCGGCATTACCTGGTCGACGGTCTTTACGCTGCTGGGCTACTTCTTTGGCGGCATTCCCTTTGTGCAAGAGCACTTTGAGCTGCTGATTATCGGCATCGTTGCCGTGTCGATCATCCCGACCGTGGTCGGTCTGGTTAAGGCCAAGCTGGGTAAATAGAACGCCTAGCTCGAGCCAGCGCGCAGACCGTACAGTTGAGGCCCGTCACCGCTTACGGTGGCGGGCCTTTTTGCTTCGGTCAAATGAAAATACTTTACTTAGTTAAAGAAAAGCGTTTTATCAGACGCGTGCGGGGAGTACAATCTCGTGCATGCGAATCGACGTGCCATCGGCTTTGATGCTGCTCGCGTGTCCCGTCCGGCTCTACGCTCCGGGCGTGCGACGTTGCGACGCGGTCGGCCTCGGTCCTTGCGTGCGGGTTCGCGAGTATGCAACTGTGTATGTAAGGAGCGACATATGACTGTCGAGAAGAAGGATATCGATTGGGGTAGCCTCGGCTTTGGCTACATGAAGACCGATTACAGCTACGAGGCTCATTGGAAGGATGGCGAGTGGGACGAGGGCGGCCTGACCACCGACCACACCCTGCATGTCTCCGAGTGCGGCGGTATCTTCCATTACTGCCAGGAGGTCTTTGAGGGCCTGAAGGCCTACACCGCCGAGGACGGCAGCATCGTCTGCTTCCGTCCCGACATGAACGCTGAGCGTATGTATAACTCTGCCCAGCGCCTCGAGATGCCCCCGTTTCCCAAGGACAAGTTCGTTGAGGCCGTCAAGCAGGTCGTTTCTGCCAACGCCGCCTGGGTTCCGCCCTTCGGTTCCGGCGCGACCCTGTACGTGCGTCCGTTTATGATCGGCTCCGGTGACGTGATCGGCGTGGCTCCCGCTCCTGAGTACACGTTCCGCATTCTCGTGACCCCGGTCGGTCCGTACTTTAAGGGCGGCCTCAAGCCCGTCAAGCTGCGCGTTTCCGAGTATGACCGTGCTGCACCGCACGGCACCGGCAACATCAAGGCCGGCCTGAACTACGCCATGTCCCTTAAGCCCACGATGGAGGCCCATCGCGAGGGCTATGCCGAGAACCTGTATCTCGACTCCGAGTCCCGCACCTATGTCGAGGAGACCGGTGGCGCCAACGTCCTGTTCGTGAAAGAGGATGGCACGCTCGTCGTTCCGCAGTCGCACACCGACTCCATCCTGCCCTCTATCACCCGTCGTTCGCTCGTTCAGGTTGCTCAGGACCTGGGCATGACCGTTGACCAGCGCCCCGTCGAGTGGGCCGAGGTCAAGGCCGGCACCTTTGTGGAGTGCGGCCTGTGCGGCACCGCTGCCGTCATCTCTCCGGTTGGCGAAATCGACAACAAGGTTTACGGCGCCGACGAGACCGTGACCTTCCCGGCTGGCTACACCGAGATCGGCCCTGTGATGAAGAAGCTTCGCGAGACCCTGACGGGCATCCAGTCCGGTGCTGTCGAGGACAAGCACAACTGGGTTTACACCGTCGCGTAATTTGTCTTACGGATATGTCCGGCCCGAGGGCGACCTTCCTTTCCGGCGCGTCCTCGGACATGAAAGAGCCTCCGCTGCGCACTTCGTGCGGCGGAGGCTCTTTCGTCCTGCGGAGTGCGCCGGAAAGGAAGGTCGCCCTCGGGCC
>CATVQO010000152.1 GCA_958346165.1 uncultured Collinsella sp.
TCAACGCGCCCGAGACCTCGGCAACCGTCGAGACCAAGGGCATCTCCAAGAGCGGCGGCATCCAGACCTTCCGTAGCTCTATCGTGGCCACGCCCAAGGCCGAGGGCTCCAAGGCAACCGTGAGCTGCCAGTCGCTCATGCTCGACGACCAGAGCCGCTCCGACACTATTCCGGCCATGGACATCCGCGCCAAGAACGTCGACATCGGCCACGAGGCCACCATCGGCCGCATCGGCGACGACAAGGTGTTCTACCTGATGAGCCGCGGCATCTCGGAGGAAGAGGCCCGCACCATGATCGTCAACGGCTTTGCCAACCCGGTCTCCAAGGAGCTGCCGCTTGAGTACGCCGTCGAGATGAACAACCTGATCAAGCTCGAGATGGAAGGAGCGATCGGATAATGAACCAGACCACGAACACCGCTGCTACCACCCTTGAGCAGGTCAATGCGATGCCAGCTGCCACTTGGGGTTGGCTGAAGATGAACCAGACCAAGCTCGAGCTCTCTGACGAGCTTGCCGCCGCTCCCACCGAGGCTGTTAAGGTCGAGGGCTTGGACGAGCAGTTCCGCGGCGCTGCCGACGCATTTAACGCCGCCATGGACGCCATGGCCGAGCGCTTCCCCGAGCGCCGCGCCTCCGCCCCCGGCGACGCCGCCGACCGCGCCCGCATCACGCCCGAGACCGAGCTTGACGTGCCCGCCACCTCCATCTACCAGGCCGGTGCCATCAAGCTCGAGGAGGAGCTCTCCCCTGCTGAAGCCTTCGAGACCGGCATGGGCGAGGCTGCCTACACCTACTTGGCCGACCACGCCACCAAGCGCATCGTCATCGATGTGCCCGCATACAAGCACGCCACGGTTACCGTGCGCGTGAGCGGTGTCGATGCAGCCGCGGCCATCGCCGCCATCGACGTCGTCGCCCGTCCCCAGTCGACGCTCGATCTGCTTATTGCCCTGGACTCTCCCGTTGCCGGCCAAGGCGTCGTGGGATCCGTGCTACGCGTGTGCGCCCACGAGTACGCCACCGTCAACGTGACCTGCACGCAGACGCTCGACGATAGCTGGATCGCGCTCGACGACACCGGCCTGTTCCTGGACGAGGGCGCGCGCGTCAACGTGCAGCACACCGTCCTGGGTGCCGGCGCCAGCGCCACCGGCCTTGCCGGCGACCTGCTGGGCGATACCGCCAAGGTCACCATCGATACTGACTACCTGGGCGCCCGAGAGCAGGTGCGCGACTTTAACTACGAGCTGCGCCACCGCGGTCGCAAGACCGAGTGCGAGATCGACGCCAACGGCGTACTGACCGGCACGTCCAAGAAGGTCTACCGCGGCACCATCGACCTCGTGCACGGCTGCAAGGGTGCAACCGGCACCGAGCGCGAGACGGTGCTTTTGGCCAACAAGGGCGTCGACAACAAGACCGTTCCCGTCATTCTCTGCGACGAGGACGACGTCGCCGGCAACCACGGCGCTACCATCGGCCACGTCCGCGACGAGCAGCTGTTCTATCTCGCCTGCCGCGGCCTTGACCAAAATGCCGCCGAGGACCTGTTCATCCGCGCCAAGCTGGAGGACGCCGCGCTTTCCGCGACCGACGAGCACACCCGCGCCGCCGTCGTCCGCTTGGGCAACAACCTGATCGACAACTTTGAAGAGGAGCTCGCATGATCGACACCGAGCACGTTAAATGCGATACCTGCACCGCCCCCGAGCCCATGGAGCTCGACGCCAGCGACGAGGCTTCGCGCGGCTGGCCCACCGTAGACATCGAGACCAACCCCTACAAGGCGCAGTTCCCGCTCTTCCAGCAGCACCCCGAGATCGCCTTCCTCGATAGCGCCGCCACCGCGCAGCGCCCTGCCTGTGTGCTCGACGCCGAGCGCGACTTCTATCAGCGCATGAACGCCAACCCCCTGCGCGGCCTGTACTCGCTTTCCGTCGAGGCAACCGACGCCATCGCGAAGGTCCGCCAGCAGATCGCCGACCTCATCGGCGCCTCACAGGCCAACGAGATCGTCTTCACCCGCAACACGAGCGAGTCGCTCAACCTGGTCGCCAAGAGCTTTGCACCCACGGTGCTCGAGCCCGGTGACGAGGTCGTCATCACCATCATGGAGCACCACTCCAACCTAATCCCGTGGCAGCAGGTCTGCCGCGAAACCGGCGCCAAGCTCGTCTACCTCTACCCCACCAAGACCGGCCAGCTCACCACCGAGGAGGTTCTTACCAAGGTTGGTCCCAAGACCAAAATTCTGGCCGTGGGTCAGGTTTCTAACGTGCTGGGCGTCGAGAACCCGGTCAAGAACCTCGGCAAGCTCGTCCATAAGTACGGCGGCTATCTGGTCGTCGACGGCGCGCAGTCGCTGCCGCACATGCCGGTCGATGTGGCCGACCTGGGAGCCGACTTCTTTGCCTTTAGCGCACACAAGGCCATGGGCCCCATGGGCATCGGCGTGCTGTGGGGCAAGATGGACCTGCTCAACGCCATGCCGCCCATGCTCACCGGCGGCGAAATGATCGACTCTGTCACCGAGCAGGACGCCGTCTGGGCGCCCGTCCCCGAGAAGTTCGAGGCCGGCACGCAGGACGCCGCCGGCATCTTCGCCACGGGCGCGGCACTCGACTACCTGGTCAACACGGTGGGTTACGAGAACATTCAGGCCCGCGAGCAGGCACTCGTCCACTACCTGATGGGCGAACTCATGCAGCTCGACTTTGTCCAGATCATCGGCTCCATCTATTGGGACAACCACCACGGCGTCGTGAGCTTTAACGTCAAGGGCATCCACCCGCACGACGTCGCGAGCATCATGGACATGGACGGCGTCTGCATCCGCGCCGGCCACCACTGCGCGCAGCCGCTGCTTACCTGGCTGGGCGTCGAGAACCTTGCCTGCTGCCGCGCCAGCGTGGCCTTCTACAACGACAAGGCCGACATCGACAAGTTCATCGCCGGCCTGCATCACGTTTGGAGCACGTTCAATGGGTAATCTGTACACCTCCACCACATTTATGGAGCACAACTCGCACCCCGACTATAAGTACGAGATGGATGCTCCCACGCACGAGCACGACGGCATCAACCCCAGCTGCGGCGACGAGCTCACCTTGCAGCTGCGCGTCGAGAACGGCGTGATCGAGGAGGCCTCCTTTACCGGCCACGGCTGCGCCATCAGTCAGGCCAGTGCCGACATCATGGCCGACCTCATCACCGGCGAGACCGTCGAGGAAGCTCACCGCCTGGCAGAGCTCTTCCTCGCCATGATCCGCGGCGAGCAGCTCTCCGAGGAGGATCTGGAAGACCTGGATGAGGCCGCCCAGCTCCAGGACATCTCGCACATGCCCGCCCGCGTCAAATGCGCCGAGCTCGCCTGGCGCACCCTCGACGGCATGCTCGAGGGGCAAAATAATCAGTAGTATTTATCCCAAATCTTAAGAATTTCGTTGGCCGAATCGCTTGACAAGAGTGGTTCGGCCATTTTCTATTCCGAAAGCTCAGCCCGTGCCTTCACCCGCGCATAAGCGCGCACGATACGAGATACGGTACTCTTGCCAATCCCGGTATACCGCTCAATCTGGCGCACCGTAAAGCCGGCATTGCTCAATCCAACAATAACGGTATCGCGCTGCGCCGGCGGTGCAGTTTTAACCACATTGAGCGGAACCCCGAGGCTCTTCGCCATCTTGTCGGCAAAGGCGTGGCGTTCCCACTCTGTCTCTTTCATATCGCGCAGCGCCGGTTCGCCGCCGTCGGGCGTCGAAAGCGAATAGGCAATAAAGCCCTCGGCAGAACCAAAAAGCTCAAGCACGCAAGAAGGATCAGAAAATCCCCTCGCGACATCGGCCGCGTCACCGTCGTAAGCGCACAAATGCTCCGGAAAGCTGCTCCAGGGATAACGCTCAATGAGACTGATGCCCGCCTCCTGCGGATCGGCGTGAACGGAGCGAATAGCCTCCATCACCTGCCAGTCGGTATCGAGCGAGCGCCGGTCAAAACGGTTCTGGAACAGATGCCCTGTGCGCCCCGTGCGTTTATTGAACCGCCGCGCGTACGTCAAAAGCAGCCGGTGCATCGCCGCGCTCATCGCGTCCTCGTAATCTGCAAGCACCAGACGCACGTGATTGCCCATAAGGCACCAGGCGATAACCGTCACGCCCGCCTTGCGGCAGCACTCACGCATCAGCTCCAAGAACTCCCACCGGTCTTCATCGCCCTCAAAGATGAGCTGCTTGCCCGTACCGCGGGCACAGACATGGTAAAAGCCGGTAACCGTTCTCCAAACGCGCTGCATGGCGCTCCCTTCGCCGGGATCTGCTTGCCATCCAATACAGCACGATTGAAGCGTGCCATC
>CATVQO010000153.1 GCA_958346165.1 uncultured Collinsella sp.
CCGCCAATCCCGCTTCAACGATTAACCGCCTTTGGGCAAAAAGAAAGCCGGGCAGGTGCGGAAACCGCACCTGCCCGGCGATATGCGTGAGGGTAGCTAAACCCCGTCTCAAATGAGCTACTAGAGGAGGTTGAGGGGGAGCTGGGGGGCGTCACCCCAGAGCTTTTCGAGACGGTAGAAGTCGCGCGCCTCGGGAGTGAAGACGTGGACGACAACCGAACCGTAGTCCATGAGCATCCAGGTCTTCTGCTCGCGGCCCTCGATGGAGAACGGATGCTCGCCGCAAGCCTCGGCGACCTTCTCCTCGATCTCGTCGACGATCGAATCGACCTGGCGGTTGTTGGTACCGGTGGCGAGCACAAAGTAGTCGCACACATCGGAAAGCTCGGTCAGGTCGAGCACCTGAACGTCCTCGCCCTTCTTGTCGTAGGCGGCCTGCGCGGCGGCGCGGGCGACATCCTCGGCGGCGACACCGCTCGCGGACAGCGAGGCGGCAGTGCGGTCGGACGTGGCGGCGAAGCTCTTGTGCTCCACACCTTCAAGAATCTGCTCGTCGGTCATGGTCTCGTCGGCCATGGAATACCTCTTTCTAGTCAGCCCGAGCTAGCGCAGCTGGGCGTAATGGTTGTAAATCGAAATAGCCGTGGGATAAAGATAGCGCCCGGACTGGATCACATAGACCAGACCCTGCGCAAAACAGGAGAAGAACAACTCGTCGAGTGAGGACTTCCCCACCATCTTGCGCAGCGCATGGGCATAATCGCCGTGGCGGTTGGGTTCGATGGCATCGGCCACAAAGACCACCATATCGAGCGGCGTCATGTCGCAGTCACCCACGGTGTGACGGTCGACAGCCTGGAAAACGGCCGGCGACAGTTCGGGAAAAAGCTGCGGAAGTTCATAGGCGGCAACAGGGCCATGCAAAAGCGGCGTCGCGGCGGAAGGAGAGCCGGCAATCTTAATGCCGTAATGCAGAGCGCGCGTGACCAGCTCGTCGTCGGAGAGCACTTTGTCCCAGTCATGGATCAGGCCGGCGGCAGCGGCATCAAAGCGGTCAACGCCGTAGACCTCGGCCAGATGAAGTGCGGTCTCGGCAACACCCAGCGAATGCACATAGCGCTTGCGCTTATCCTTCATGCGAACATCGAGCAGCTCTTGAATGCGCTTGAGCAGCGCGCGCTCATCGCCCTCAAACTGATCCTCTACCGACAACGTAGACCCCCATCACTCAAAATCTTCTTGGCCCAAATCGGCATATAGCCTGCGTTTGCGAATGTAGCCGAGCACGGACTCGCTCGTAAGATAGCGCACGCTCATACCGCGGGCAACACGCTTGCGAATGTTCGTCGAGCTGATCGCCAGCGCCGGAATCTGAATATAGCGCACGTCGAACGGCAGCCCCGACTCTTTG
This sequence comes from uncultured Collinsella sp., assembly GCA_958346165.1. Next base: position 1,412 of record CATVQO010000153.1, read on the forward strand.
ATTCGGGCACGCGCCGTATCGATATCAAAGCCCGGTCGCGTCGCCGCAATAAAGGTAGCAAGCTCAGCGATTCGTTCGGCATCATGCCAAGTCACAATATCGATAATCGCGTCGGCGCCCGTAATAAAGTAGAGCTTTACCTGCGACGGGTAAAAGTCGCGAAGGGCATGAAGCGTATCGGCCGTATAGGTTACACCCGGACGGTCGATCTCGAACCGGCTCGCCAAAAAGGCCGGGTTCGCGGCGGTGGCGAGGACCGTCATGGCATAACGGTCCTCGGCAGGCGTCACCGGCTTGTCAAGCTTAAAGGCAGGAGAGCCCGCCGGCATAAAGAGCACAGCGTCCAAGTCGAGCGACTCGCGCGCCTGCTCGGCGGTCACCAGGTGCCCGTAATGGATGGGATCAAAGGTGCCACCCATAATGCCGAGCCTAAACTCCTGCCCGTCCTCTAGAGGAAGCTCGGGCAGACCGATTCCACCGCGCAGCGACATGGCTTACTCGCCCTCCGAGGTCTCGGCATCGCCCGCGGCATCCGCCGCATCGACAACCTCGACGCCCTCATCCGCAGCATCGGCCACGTCAATGGCTTCAACGGCAACGTCCTCGCCAGCATCCTCGAGCTCCTCGTACTCCGAGAAGTCCTCGGCGCCCTCAAAGTCAAAGGCGCGCTGGCAAATGCGGACCTCGTCGCCCGCACGGCAACCGGCCTTCTCGAGCGCGTCGTCAACACCCATACGCGCAAACTTATGCTGCAGGTAAATGACGGCTTCCTCGTTTTCCCAGTCGGTCTGGATGACCATGCGCTCGATGGCACGACCGACCACGCGGAAGGCACCGGGCTCTTCCTGAACAATGCGGAAACGCTTCTCACGCTGCAGGCGACGGCGCTCCCACTCATCGTCGCGCAGAACGACCGGCTCATCCGAGACAGCCAACTCGGCGCGCAGCTTAGCCACCTGCTCGCCCACGGCAAGCATCAGCGTGTTGAGGCCGGCGCCCGTCACGGCAGACACGGCAAAGAACATATGTCCATCGTCGAGCGCTGCGCGCTTGAGGTCGGCAATCTTGTCGGCCGTGCCCGGCGCATCGCACTTGTTGGCAACGACGATCTGCGGACGCTCCGAAAGCTCGGCGCCATACTGCTCGAGCTCGCGGTTGATGATGTGGTAATCCTCGACCGGATCGCGATCCTCAAAACCACCCGTCATGTCGACGACGTGCATGATCAGGGCCGTACGCTCAATGTGGCGCAGGAACTGGTGACCCAGGCCCTTACCCTCGCTCGCGCCTTCGATAAGACCGGGGACGTCGGCAACGACGTAAGAATATTCACCGGCACGCACCATGCCGAGGTTCGGCACGAGCGTGGTAAACGGGTAGTCAGCAATCTTGGGACGGGCGGCACTCATGCGCGCGATGAGCGATGACTTACCCACGGAGGGAAAGCCCACGAGCGCGGCATCGGCCATAAGCTTCATCTCGAGCTCGATCCAGTGCTCCTCGGCCGGTTCGCCCAACTGGGCAAAGGCCGGAGCGCGACGCACCGACGTCACAAAGTGCGTGTTGCCCAGACCGCCGGCACCGCCGGGCGCCACGACGACGCGCTCGCCGTCGTGCACCAGGTCGGCAATCTCAAACATCGGGGTCTGCGTCTCGGGATCGAGCTCGCGCACCACGGTACCCATAGGGACCTTGAGAATCAGGTCCTCGCCGCTCTTGCCGTTACGACGGGCACCCTGCCCGTGCGTGCCGCGCTCGGCGCGAAAGTGATGCTTAAAGCGGTAATCGATCAGCGAAGACAGCTGAGCATCGGCCTGGATGACGACATTGCCGCCACGACCGCCGTCGCCGCCATCGGGGCCGCCCTTGGGGACAAATGCCTCGCGCCTAAACGACATGCATCCGGCTCCGCCGTCGCCGCCGCACACGTTAATGCGGCTGATATCGGTGAACTGTGACAACAGAATCGCCTCCTACAAAAAAGAGGGAGACCCTTGAATCCTAAAACTCAAGTGCCTCCCACATATGTGCTCTATGAAGGGTGAATTACGCGTTCGCGAGCGGGCGTACGCTGACCCTGTGCTTGATACCCTTGTGGAACTCAACGGTACCGTCGACCAGCGCGAACAGCGTGTCGTCCTTACCACGGCCAACGTTCTCACCCGGGTGGATGTGCGTGCCGTGCTGACGGACGAGAATCGTGCCCGTGGTTACCGTCTGGCCGGCATAGCGCTTCGTGCCAAGGCGCTGACCGCGGGAGTCACGGCCATTACGGGAGGAACCGAGTCCTTTTTTGTGTGCCATTGTGTATACCTACTCTTTCGTTACGAGTGTAATCTACTCGGCGACGGGAGCCTCGGCAACAGCCTCAGCCTCTGCCTTGACAGCCTTCTTGGCGCGGGAGGTAGCCTGAACCTTCACGATCTTCAGCTTGGTGAGCTGCTGACGGTGACCCTTCAGACGACGATAGCGCTTGCGCTTGTGGAACTTGAAGACCAGCTGCTTCTCGCCCTTGAACTGCTCAACGATCTGAGCGGTAACCTTGGCCTTGGCCAGCTTGTCGGGATCGGTGACGATCTTCTTACCATCGTTGAGGAAGATAACCGGCAGGGTGACCTTGTCGCCCTCATTGCCCTCGATCTTCTCGACGGTGATGACATCGTCGGTGGCGACCTTGTACTGCTTGCCGCCCGTGTTAACGATTGCGTACATGTTTACTTGCCCTTCATGCATCAGTTAGTGCAACAGCCGAATATAGTAGCAGGCGAAAATACCCCCGTCAACGAGTATGTGGAGCAAATCCACAAGTTCGCACAGGTATGGGGCTGACGAGTCGGCCCTCGTCGTCCTCGCATGCTTGATTCTGACGCTCGACATCGTAGGAGCAGATGGTCACGAGGTCTTGCATACCGGTGGAAACAATAGGTGCATC
>CATVQO010000154.1 GCA_958346165.1 uncultured Collinsella sp.
TCGAAAGTATACCCCGAGCGAGCGCAAACGACCGAATTCGGGCCATCTTAACGCCGCGAGCGGACAAGGATATAGCCTAATCTCCATATCGGACTAAAATCATGGCATCAAACGACCTTCTCATGCGAGGATTCTATGACGGCAAGCGACGCGACCGCGACAATTAAAAAGGGGGCACCCGAGCCCGGTTTCGATAAAACGGCTCAGCGCATCCTCAACCTTTTCTTTGTACTCAACAGTTCTCCCGAACCGCTGACGACCGAGCAAATCGTCCTGGATTCCGATCTGGGATACGGCTCGGGCAATATCGACTCCGACAAGCGCAAGTTCCGCCGTGATCGCGACAAGCTGCTCGAACGCGGCATCGTTATCAGGGAGGTTCGTGCTGCCGGAGCGCAGGAAACCGAAGAGAGCGCGTGGACGATCGACCGCGAGCACACGTTTGCCGCGGGCGGTCTCATCACCGCAGACGATGCCGACATCCTGCTCAATGCCATCGACCAGACACTCGCAGCAGGCTCATCCACCTTTGCCGCGCCGCTTGCCGATATTCGCTCCAAAATTGCCTACCTCACCGGCATGTCGACGACAGGAGAGGCACCGATCCGCCGCTCTCCCACCGTCGATGCGGTATGGAGCGCCTTTGCCGAGCGATGCGCGCTGCGATTTTTATATCAGAACGGACGCGGTGAGCAGAAAGAGCGTACCGTCTGCGTCTACGGCATGTTCGAGCGCGAGGGCGTTGCGTACTTCTGCGGCCTCGACAATGCCACCGACGACATCAGGACATTCCGCTGCGACCGTATCGTTCGCGCCTGGAGACCTTCGAAGGCCTACGCCATTCCTGCGGATTTCAACCTCAACGATTACTTATTCTTTGAGTTTGATTTTGCCGACCGCCCACCCGTTGCTGCTACGTTCTCGTTCGCGCGTGAAGCGCAGGTCGATATGATCAGCGGTCTCACACGCGGACGAGGCGAACTCATGCGCACCGAAGCAGAGTGGACCTGGACCGTTGACGTGCGCGACTTTGAAGCCGCAGCCTCGTTTTGCATGGCCCATGCCATGGATGGCATGAGGCCCGTCGCCCCCGATGCTCTCAAGCAGGCGTGGAATCACCTCATCGAAAGGACGGTGCACGAGCATGCCCGTGCGTAAACTCACCAGCGAGCAAAGACTCTCGCGCGCCATCGACATCATGGAGGCCCTCTACGCCGCCGGCGAGAATGGCATGACACGAGACGAGCTTTGCAGCCGCTTTGATATCACGGGGGCATCGCTCGACGAGATTCTCGAGATCGTCTCGACGCTTGCGGACCGAGAATCGGGCGCACGCATTATCTGCGAACGCCGCGGCGAGTGCGTGATCCTCACCGGTGACGCGGGGCGTGTGCTACCGCTGCGTCTGAGTGCCGCCGAAGGCGCTGTGCTCAACCATGAGCTCGAATCATTGGGGATCGAACCCCAAGCGGCGGCTCGAATACGGCGCGCCCTTCTTCCCAAAGAGCTCGGCTACAACCAGCGCGTCTTTGACACCGTCGCCCACGGATCGCACTGGCAGCAGCTGAGCTGCGCCATTCGGGACGGCGTTCGCTGCCGTATCTCATATCGCTCGATGGATGACACACAAGCGCGCGAGCGTTTGGTCGACCCCTTGCGCATCACAACAAACGGCGACCAAACGTATCTGATTGCCTGGGATGTCGCGGTCGACGAACAGCGTACTTATCGTATGGATAAAATCGAGGGCCTGGTCTTGACCGACGACTCCGTCGTGCGCCACGCATCGGAGCCCGCGACCCTCCACGACTCCCTCGCCCAGGCGGAGCGGAGCGCGAAGCTTCTCATGCCGCGCGCCTTGGCGGAGCGCCTAGACTGGCCCGGCATCATGTCGATTGAGCCAAACGGGGCAGACATGGCAACGGTGACCGTGCGTTATGGGTCAGAGCACTGGCTGTTCTGCCAGGTAATCGCAGCGGGCGGAGCCATCCGCATACTGGATGACCCCGCCCTGTCAGAGCGTCTGTGCAATATGGCAAAATCCCTCGTCTGTCCGCTTTAGCGGCGCCGCTCGTGGCGTGCGCGCCACAGCTGTAGATAGTGCCCGATTTGTGCCGACTCGATGCGCTGGTAGGAAGTCGTGGGCAGCGACGTCAAGAACTTCTTGCCGTAGCCCTTTGTCACCAGGCGCGGATCGGCCAAGATGAGTACGCCACAATCGGTCGATGAGCGAATGAGGCGACCGGCTGCCTGCTTGACCTCGAGCACGGCCTCGGGCAGCGAATAGCGCGCCCAAGCGCGGTCTTCGCGCAGATTGCGCTCGCATGAGAGCGGGTCTGTGGGGCTCGAGAACGGCAGCTTGGGGATGATGACGCAGCGCAGCGTCTCGCCGCTGGCATCAAACCCTTCCCAAAAGGCCTTAAGTGCAAAGAGCGACGAGGTCGGTTCGTTGATAAAGCGATCGCGCAAACGACGAGGAGACGAGTTGCGCTGCTGGCAGTTGAGTTCCAGACCCGCACGAGCCATCTTGGGCTCGACGCGAGCGTACAGCTCCTCCATGTCACGCCTGTTGGTGAACAGCGTAAGCACCGAGCCGCCCATGGCAAGATGAGCGTCGACCAGCACACGCTCGAGCGCCGAAAGATAGCCTTCGCGGTCGCGCGGATCGGGGATATCCCCAGCCACGACCACGGCCATATTCGAATCGAAGTCGTAGCTCGAATCCAAGTGCAGCGACGATGATGTCGAGGCACCGATGCGATCGAGGCCGACGGCGTGGTTAAAGTGCTCAAAGCTCTTGGAAACCGTCATGGTCGCCGAGGCAAAGATAGCCGTGTGGACCTCGGGCAACCACTCGGTTGCCAAGGCCTCGCCAATATCGATGCGCTCCGCGGTCATCGACTCGCCGCCGGCACGCAATCTGCGATTGACTTGCAGCGAGTACACGTAGTGTTCATCGGTACCGTCGATGATGAGTTTGAGGTTCTCGGCCAGCTCGTGTAGGCGGCGCGAGATATCACCCAGGTCGACAACAACCTCGGGCTTGTCGGCGGCGACGGCTTGCACCAGCGCGTCGACGCTCTTGTCAGCTTGTTCCAATGCGTCGATGCCAGTGTAGGCCGACTGTAAGAAATCATGCCAGTCGTCAGATTCGCGCAGCTCGGGGCCAATCCATAGGTTCGCATTGTCATAGCCCCCGCGGGCACGGCGGCCGAGCTCGCGAACGCCGTCAAACACGTCGGCGATTGCCATGCTCGCGCGCGCAACCGTCGACGTCGCCTTGGCGGTTAGACCCAAGTAGAGCGTAGAGCCCTCCGAGGTTGCCAAATCGCGGGAAACCTGGCTCAGCGCGCCGGTGCTCGAGCCACCCAGGCGCTCAAACAGAACGCGCGATTCATCCGCCGACACCACGCGCGCCCATTGACGGCGCGCCTCGCGCTCGATGGAGTGGGCCTCATCGATCACCCAGTGACGAATCGGAGGCAAGATTCTGCCCTCGGCCGCAACATTGCGGAACAGCAGGGAATGGTTGGTGACCACTACATCGGCATGCGCCGCGCGACGGCGGGCGCCGTGGACCAGGCATTTATCGGGGAAAAACGGGCATAGGCGACGGGCGCACTCGCGCGACGCCGTCGTAAAGTCGGGACGGTTGACGCTGCGCCAGCGAATGCCGAGCGAGTCGAGGTCGCCATCGGCCGACTGACACACGTACGCCGTGATGACCGCGACTGCCGTAAGCGTGTCGGCAGGATCACGCTTAGTCGTAATTTCGACTTGCCCGCGGCTCATGCGCTCAAGCTTGCGCAAGCATGGATAGTGGTCATAGCCCTTGAGGGCGCAAAACGATAGGCCTCCGTCCAGCTGCTCGGCAAGTTTGGGCAGCTCATGATACATGAGCTGGTCCGCAAGATTATTCGATTTAGTCGCGATACCAACCGTGATGTTGTTGCGGCGAGCGGCCTCGGCAAAAGGCACCAGGTAAGCCATCGATTTGCCGACGCCCGTGCCCGCCTCAATTACGCGATGCGTTCCCGTAACGAGTGCGTCACGGACCTCGAGCGCCATCGCGATCTGCTCATCGCGCGGCTCGTACGTGGGATACATGCGATTAACCAGGCCGCCCGGGGCATAGTCCGTCTCGATTTCCTCGCGGCTCGGCATCTTAAGGACCGGTAGCTCGTCCGCATCAACGCGATCATCGGCCCGATCGGCCTTGAGTACGTCGGCGCGGGCGGCGCTGAGAGAGAAGATGGAACCGGGGTTCTGCCCCGCCAAGAACGAGAAGATAGGACGATAGGACCAGGGTACGTCGGGGTGCATGTCGGCCAGGCGCG
>CATVQO010000155.1 GCA_958346165.1 uncultured Collinsella sp.
GTCGTTGGGGACGTTCTTGTTTGACTAGTCATTTAAGAACGTCCCCAACGACTACCTCGTTTTCGTAACCTTTTCGCAACAATGCGCTCTTCGCGACCGTAGCGCCCGCTCACAACGTCCCCTGCGCTACACTTAGTCGCACTGTGGCGCTGCTGCGCCGTGCCCGAACCAAGGGAGACCCTCATGAAGAATACTCAGCTGCTGCTGATCAACGATATGTGCGGCTACGGCAAGGTCGCGCTTTCCGCCATGCTGCCGGTGCTGTCGCATATGGGCTACCGCATCCACAACCTGCCGACGGCGCTGGTGTCCGATACGCTCAACTATCCCAAGTTCTACATCCACGACACCACAGAGTACGTGCGCCAGAGCCTCGCCATCTGGGAGGAGCTCGGCTTTGAGTTCGACGCCATCTCGACCGGCTTTATCGTGACCGAGGAAGAGACGCGCATCATCTCGGACTTTTGCCACCGTCGCGCGCAAAAGGGCACCAAGGTGTTCGTCGACCCCATCATGGGCGACAACGGCAAGCTCTACGCCGGCGTGCCTGAGTCCACGATTGGCCTTATGCGGCACCTGCTGGAGTGCGCAGACTACGCGGTGCCCAACTACACCGAGGCCTGTCTGCTCGCCGATACGCCTATTGCAGAGCAGATCACGCCCGATGAGGCCCGCGCCCTTGTGGACGCCGTGCGCGAGCTGGGTGCCAAGTCGGTTGTCATTACGAGTGCCGTAGTCAATGGCACGAACGCGGTTATCGGTTACGACCATGTAGCGGGGGAGTACTTTACGATTCCCTTTGAGCTCATTCCGGTCTACTTCCCGGGCACGGGCGACACGTTCTCGGCGGTGCTCGTCGGCCGCGTTATGGCCGGTTGGAGCCTGCGGCGCGCGACGAGCGATGCCATGCGCGTGGTAGCCGAGCTTATCGAGCGTAATGCCGACCAAGAGGACAAGTCGGCCGGCCTGCCCATCGAGGCCTGCCTGGATGTGGTTGACCATGAGTAACGCCGACGAGAGCAGCACCGAGGCAACGGGCGAGAACAAGCCGTTCGGTGCCCCGCGCGGCAAGCGCCCACGTATTCGCATTAGCTGCGTGGACCAGCTGGGCACATGCCGCTGCCATCACGGGCACAAGCCGGGTGACGTCTTCGACTTCGACCGCGACCGCGGCAAGATGTGCGCCATGGCCTGCCACGTGGGCTTTCCCTATATCGATATCCTGCGCTATGGCGGAACCGTGCCTGGCAACGAGCCCGGCACGGCAAAGTTCTGCTGCCCCGAGGTTGATACGCTGAACGTTTGGCTCGCCGAGATCGTCGACGAGTAGTTGAGCGCAATGTGACAAAGGGACAGTCCCTTTGTCACATCCGCCGGGGCTGCCCCTTCTTTTTGCTTATAATCCTAAATCTCTGCATTTCATCCGATTTTAGGTTCTAAAAATTCTGCGTTTCATCGATAATCAAGCGTATAAAACTTTGCATTTCATTTGATGACACTGAGGGGAGAGCCTATGCTGCGAAGGAAAATAGCGGCAGAGCTGGAGCGCTGGCTGAAGTCTGCCGAGCAAAAGGCCTTATTCATTACGGGTTCTCGCCAGATCGGCAAAAGCTATTCGATTCGCGCATTTGGCAAAGCCAACCATGCAACCTACATCGAGCTTAACCTCATGGAAAATCGCCAGGCAAAAAATGCTCTTCTCGAGGCGCGGGATGCCGATGATTTCATCAGCAGGGTGACGCTTCTTTCGGGAAAGTCGATTGCGCCAGGCAAAACGCTCGTGTTTATCGATGAGGTCCAAGAGGCCCCCGACATCATGACGATGACAAAGTTCCTTGTTGAGGATGGGCGCTGCCACTGGGCGTTTTCGGGGTCAATGCTCGGGACTCAGTTCAAGGGCGTCAGATCCTATCCCGTGGGATATGTTCACGAGCTTAGGATGTTCCCGCTCGATTTCGAGGAGTTTTGCTGGGCAATCGGGGTGAGCGAAGGGGCTCGCCAAACGATACGCGATGCGTGCATCAACGAGAAGCCCATTCCTGGTTACATTCATGACGCGATGATGGCAAACTTCAGGACCTATACCGTTGTCGGCGGAATGCCGGAGGTCGTGCAACGTTTCCTTGACACGCAGGGCGACCTTGCCTCTGTTCGTCAGCTACAGTCAGAGCTCAACGAACAGTACCGGCGGGATATCTCCAAGTATGCAAGCGGGCGAGCCCTTCAGGTGCAGAGCATCTACGATCAGCTCCCTATTATGCTCGAGGGCGAAAACAAGCGCTTCGTGCTCAATTCCATTGACCCTAAGGCGCACTACGAGAAGTATCAGCGAGATTTTGTATGGCTTGTCGATGCCGGCGTTGCTCTCAAAGCCGATATCGTAACCGAGCCAAAATCGCCTCTGCTCAAGACGGCACGGCCATCGCAGTTCAAGTTATATCAATCGGATACGGGCATGTTGATGGCGCGCTACCCCGTTGGAGTCGCCCAAGCGGCGTATCTTGATAGCAAGGAGCCCAATCTGGGCGGCATTTACGAAAACGTGGTGGCCCAGCAGCTGGCTGCCCAAAATCGCCAGCTTTACTACTATCAGACAAAAAAGCGCGGCGAAGTGGACTTTGTGGTCGATGGACCGGATGGGACGGCTGTTCCGATCGAGGTTAAATCGGGCTCCTATTACCACGCGCACGCTGCGCTCGGTCATGTGCTTGATACGGCTGAATATGGCGTAAGGCTCGGGATTGTTTTCTCGAGAGGCAACGTTGAGCGCAACGGAGCGGTTCTCTATTTGCCGCTATATGCGACCTGGGCCCTTTCGGATGTTTTGGGCGACTCCTGTGCCGAGGGGATAAAGCTGGAGGTCAAGCCGGTCTAGGGCCAGTCCCTTTGTCACATCCATGAGTGTGGATTTTCTCCCACGCTCGTTTTATGCCGATGGCGTGGCCCGTGTGCCCGCGCCGCCCGAGCGCCTACAGCTGCTCGAGCATAGCGGTGCAACCGGCGAGTACATCGCGGTAGGTGGCGTCGAAATTGCCGGTGTACCAGGGGTCGGCCACGTCGCCGGGGCGATCGGTCCAATCGAGCAGGCGCGAAATCTTGCCATCGGGGTCCTTCCCAAAAATTCGGTACAGGCCGCGGGCGTTCTCGTCGTCCATATAGACAATGTGGTCCCAGTCGCCATACTCCGCGCGACGCACCTGACGTGCACGATGTGCGACGACGGGAATCCCGACCTCGCGCAGCTTGGCAACGGTACCGTGGTGTGGCGGGTTGCCGATCTCCTCGGTCGAGGTCGCAGCGGAATCAATGACAAACTCGCCCGCGCGCCCGGCGCGCCGCACCAGCTCGGTAAACACCGACTCAGCCATCGTCGAGCGACAGATGTTCCCATGGCAGATAAGCAGTACGCGTTGCATATGCGGTTTCCTTTCGATCGCCATCATCGAGCTCGAGTATCGCATCTACGCCTGCGCCCTCGCCCGCTTGCGCTCCCAGCGAGCCAACTTAATCGTCACCAGCGTAAGCACCCAGGCCACAAGCGAGAACACGGCACCGACCGCGCCAACGTAGGCAATGCCAGCTCCGCTTACCACGGCGCCGCCCACCGCGGTGCCAAACGAAATGCCGACATTAAACGCCATGGGTTCTACCGAGCTCGCGAGCACCATCGATTTGGGATGGCGGCTGCGAGCCACGTCCATAAAGTGCGTGATGCACGACACCGAGAACAGGTACATGAGCAGCGCCAAGCTAAAGACAAAGACCAGCGCGAGGGGCATGGTGCCGCCCACAGCAAACAGCCCGAGTAACGCCGCAGCCTGCAGCACAAACGTCATAAGCAGCGCCTTCATGCCAAAGCGCGCATCGATCCATCCGCCCAGGATGTTCGAGACCAGACAGAACACGCCGTAGGCCATAAGGGTGGTGCTCGCCTGGACGGTGCCCATGCCCAGCACCTGCTCCAGATAGGGCGTCACGTAGCCGTAGAACACATAGACCGAGCCCACGCCAAACAAGAAGATGAGCATGCCGGTGATGATGCTCGGCTCGCGTAGTAGCCCCGCCTGCTCGCGGAAGGTGGCAGGCTCGTCGGTTTGCCCGGCGCGCGGCATAAACGCCACGAGCGCGCTACAGATCAAAACGGCAAAGGTCAGCGTGCCATACATGGCCACATGCCAATCGAGCGTGTCGGCCACAAACTTGCCGATCGAAGTGACAAAGACCATCGCCACGGAAAACGCGCCGTACACCACCGAGATGGCGAGCGAAGTTTGCTGCGGGGACAGAAGCTCAGGGATATACGTTACGCCCACGGCGA
>CATVQO010000156.1 GCA_958346165.1 uncultured Collinsella sp.
AGTGGATCTACTTTGTGGGCGTGACCAACCGGTTTATGACCGGGCAGAGCCTGCTAATCGATGGCGGCGAGGCCGGCCGCACACAATTTATTTGGCCCGAATAGGAAACGCGCCCGATGGAAAGCCGTCGGGCGCGTTTTTGATGTATCGATTTTTAGCCGAGGCAAGTCCAGTTGACGGGGGTCGAGCCGTGCTGTTCGAGTAGCCGATTGGCTGCCGAGAAGGGACGCGATCCCATAAAGGCGGGGAGTTCTGCCGTGGCACGGTTGGCCGAAAGCGGCGAGGGGTGCGTAGAGGCCAGGCAGAACTTGCCGGTTGTCTTGCCCGCACCAGTTGCGACGAGCTTGCCTTCGACCATCTGCTGAGCAAAGCGGCCCCATGCCAAAAAGACTACCGGCTGGGGCAGCTGACAGCAGCGTTCGATAACGTAGTCGGTGAGCGTGCTCCAGCCCAGTTTGGCGTGCGAGTTCGCGGCATGCTCGCGCACGGTGAGCGTGGTGTTGAGAAGCAGGACGCCCTGCTGTGCCCATGGGGTTAGGTCTCCTGTGGCGGGAATGGGGCAACCCAGATCGGCTTTGAGTTCTTTATAGATGTTGCGCAGGCTCGGCGGCAACTTGGTTTGCGTCGCGGGGACCGAGAACGACAGTCCCATGGCCTGGTTGGGTCCGTGATAGGGGTCTTGACCCAAGATGACAACTTTGACCTGGTCGGCCGGGGTGTAGGCGAGGGCATTGAGGATGTCGTCTTGTGCCGGGTAGATAGTCTGCTCGGCACGCAAAAGGGCGATGCGCTCGAGCAGCTGGTTCGTAGTGTCACGTACCGGCTGCGGCGCATTGCCCAACCAAGTTGCTATGTTGCGGTCGCGGGTTGCGGTGTCCATGGGGCTCCTTTATGGCAGATGCTCTGTTGGCATCTATTGTAAAGGCGCACCGGTTGCCTTTATGCCGCGGCTGCATGAAGAGCGGGGTCTACGAGGCGCGCTCGGGCGCTCCTGCCATACGAGCGCGTCCATGTGCGCGGAGGCGCGGAAGCTCGACGGTTGCCGCCATGACGCCGGTGAGGATGAGAGCTGCACCCAGGAAGGCGATGGGGCTCAGGACCTCGCCGACTAGGAAGAACGAGAAGACAGCGGAGCAGACCGGCTCAAGCGAGAAGGCGAAGCCGGTGGTCTCGGCGGGCACGTGGGGCTGCACGAGCGTCTGGGTGATAAAGCCGTAGGCAGAGCAAATGAGTGCGAGCGCGACAACAACCACGATCTCGCTGGGCGTACTGGGAAGTGTGAAACCGCCAAAGACGCATGCAGCAATGCCCGAGAACAGGCCGCCAAAGCCCAGCTGCCAAACGCCCAGGGACAGTGGATCGACTTTTTCGACAAAGCGCTTCGCCACAATGATATGGCCGGCATAGACAAAAGCGGAGAGCAGCATGATGAGCGCGCCCGGGTTCAGGCTGGTGAAGTCGGCGCCCGAGAGCAGCAACATACCGCAGGTGACGATGGCGGTGCCGACGAGCACTTTGCGCTCGGGGGCGCGGCGCAGCAGGGCTGCGTTGGCAAATGGCACGATCACGACCGTCAGGCTCTGCAAAAAGCCGGCAGTGGAGGCAGAGGTGAGGCTGGAGCCCAGGCACATGCAGGTGAGCTCGGTTGCCATGATGGCGCCGATGATGGCGGCACGGACCATAAGGTCGCGGTTGATGCGCAACGCGTGCTTGTGGAAGAGCAGCAGGCAGACCACAAAGGCGATGATGCAGCGTAGCGCGACGATGCTCGTGGCGTTCAGGCTGTCCATACCGATCTTCATGAGGGGATACGAAAAGCCCCATGCGACGGGAACGGAAAATGAGAGCGCGATTGCCTTTTTGCGATCCATGGGACTCCTTTTGTTACAGAACGGTTTCGTAAAAAGGATTCTGCTCCCAGATGTGGATGTAGTAAAGCGAATGTATCTTCAGTATGATTAAGAAAAACTAATGTTGACAGAAAAAGCCCTGGCAAAACGTTTTACGGCTGCATTGATGTGGAGGCACGATGACATCGCGGTACCAGATTGTTTGTATGGTGGTCGATCGCGGCAGTCTTAAGGGCGCGGCCGACGAGCTGGGCTATACGCAAAGCGCGGTGAGTCAGGCCGTCAAGGCGCTCGAGCGCGAGCTGGGCACCACACTTATCGAGCGCGGTAAGCAGGGCGTTTCGCTTACGCGCGACGGTAAACAATATCTGCCGTACCTGCGCCAGATTGTGACCGCCGAGGCCGAGCTTGAGGGCAAGCGCCAGGAGCTGCTGGGCCTTTCGTCGACCGATATTCGCATCGCGACGTTTACCAACGTGAGTCGAACCGTGTTGCCGCGTGTGATCCGCGACTTTGGGGCGCTGCACCCGGGCGTACGCTTTACCCTCAAGCAGGGCGACTACACGCGCAACGCCCAGTGGGTGCACGACGGCGTAGTGGATTTTTGCTTTACGGCACGTGGGTTTACCGCGGGACTCGAGAAGCGCGTGGTCTATCACGACGAGTTGGTGGCGCTGTTGCCTGTCGCGCATCCGCTGACGGCAAAGGAAAAGGTGACGCTCGCCGACCTGGCGTCCGAGCCGTTTGTGTTGCTGGATGAGGGTGAACAGAGTCTGGTGCTCGATGCATTCGCAACGCATGGCCTGTCACCGCACGTGACGAGTGAGGTGACCGACGACTACACCATCATGGCGATGGTGGAGGAGGGCCTAGGAGTGAGCATGCTCTATCGTCGTACTGTGGAGGGCATGCGGGCCGATATTCGCGTGCGGCCCATCGTGCATGCCCCCTCGCGCGACGTGGTGGCGGCCTGGCGCAGCTGGGACACCATGCCTATCGCCACGAGGCGCTTTATCGACTATATGAGCTCGCATATTGTCAACTAATGACTGACGTGGCGTTGAGTGCGGTGTTTAGCGGGCTGTCGCTTTGGCTTGGGTGGCGCGATAGGTGCGTGCCGGGTGGCAAAGTAGTACCGCCACGACCATAAAGAACGCCGTGGTGCCCAGGCTGATGGGGTAGACCATCATGATGTTCGCAAAGGTGCGGAAGTGCGGGAACACGCAGAACACCCAATAGAAGCGGATACCGCAGACGCAGATCATGGTGATGAGGGCGGGTGTGAGCGAGATGCCAAAGCCGCGCAGGTAGCCTGACATGTTTTCGTAGAACATGCTAAAGGCGTACGCCGGGAAGATCGAACATACGCGGATATAGCCGATTGAGACGATGTTGGGATCGCTGTTGAACAGCGACAAGATCTCGCGCCCCAGGCCAACAATAACGATAATTGTGGTGAGCGCGACGATACCGCCTTCGACTAGGCAGACCTTGAGCGTCTTGGTGCAGCGGTCGATCTGGCGGGCACCGTGATTTTGTCCCACAAAGGTGGTGCACGCCTGGCTAAAGCTGTTGAGCAGGTTGTAGCACACGTACTCCAGGCTCATGGCGGCGCTCGATGCTGCCATGACCTCGGTGCCAAGGCTGTTGATGGCAGACTGGATGATGATGTTGGCGACGGCAAAGACAGCGCTTTGGATGCCGGCGGGCAGGCCAATCTTGACGATGCGCTTGAGGGCGACGGGGTCGATAGCCAGGTCGCGTGGGGTGACGCGGACGACGGAGTCGGTCTTGAGTAGGCGGATAAAGAGCGTAGCGGCGCTGACGGTGTAAGCGATGGCGGTGGCGATGGCGACGCCCGCGACGCCCCAGTGGAGTACAGGGACAAAGATGAGGTCCAGGCCAATGTTGAGGACGGTGGACACGGCAAGCGCCTGCAGCGGCATGCGGGTGATGCCGACGGAGCGGAAGATCGCGGCCTCAAAGTTGTAGAGCAAGATCGAGGGCATGCTCAGCAAAAAGACGCGTAGATAGAGTGAGGCGAGCGGCATGGTCTCGGCGGGAACGTTGAGCGCGGCGAGCATGGGCTCGGCAAAGATCTCGCCCAGCGCGATGACGACAAAGCCCACGAGTGCCATTAAAATCGAGGTATGGACGGCGCGTTTGACCATGTTCTGATCGTTGCGGCCGATAGCGTTGGCGATGACCACATTGGAGCCAAGCGACATGCCAATAAACAGGTTGAGCATAAGACTGGTAAGCGGAACATTGGAGCCGACCGCCGCCATGGCGAGGGTTCCCTGGTCGCCCGAGAAGTTACCGATGATGACCGTGGCGATGAGGTTCGACAGCTGCTCCAAGATGCTCGTGGCGGCCACGGGGAAGGCGAACAGGGGAATATTGCGCCACAGCGAGCCGGTGGTCATGTCAATGTGCTTAGATACGGT
>CATVQO010000157.1 GCA_958346165.1 uncultured Collinsella sp.
TCTCGTTTACGCTCGTCTGCCAAAAGATGGCGGCGCTCACCTCGCAGGGCATGGGCACCGATATCCGCGGTGCGCTCTACCAGCACATCAACAAGTTGAGCTATGCCGAACTCGACCGCTTTGGCACGCCGTCGCTTATCACCCGCATCACCAACGACGTCAACCAGGTGCAGCTTGCCGTGGCGCTGGGCGTGCGCATGCTCATCCGCTGGCCCTTCTTGGCGGTGGGCTCTATGTGCGCGGCCCTCGCCATCGACCTTAAGCTCGGCATGATCTTTTTGATTTGCACGCCCGCCATTGGCCTGGTGTTTTGGTTTGTCATGGCGCGCTGCATTCCGTACTACAAGCAGCTGCAGGCAAAGCTCGACCGCATCGCGCTCATTTGCCGCGAGGGGCTTTCGGGCGCCCGCGTGGTTCGCGCCTTTGTACGCGAAGATCACGAGCGCGAGCGCTTTGCCCAAGCCGCCGATGACCAGGCCAATACCGCCATCGCGGTGGGCAAGCTCTCGTCAATCCTTAATCCCGTCACGTTTTTGGTGATGAACCTGGGCGTGTGCGCCATCCTGTGGGTGGGCGGCATCCAGGTCAACGTGGGCGAGCTTACGCAGGGCCAGGTCATGGCGTTTGTGAACTACATGACGCAGACCCTGACCTCCATCGTATACGTCGCCAACCTGGTCGTGGTCTTTACCAAGGCGAGCGCGAGTGCTTCGCGTATCAACGAGGTGCTCAACTGCGAGCCGAGCATCACCGACGAGGGCGATCAGTCGGTTGCGCTGCCCAAGCCGAGCGAACTGGCGGGTGGCGCTGTTCCGGTCCCCGCGCTGAGCTTGAGCCATGCGAGCTTCTCCTTTGGCGCGGGCGCGGCAAATGCCGTCAACGATGTGACCCTGGAGCTCCCGCTGGGCAAGACGCTTGGCATTATCGGCGGTACGGGTAGCGGCAAGTCCACGCTCGTCTCGCTTATCCCGCGCCTGTACGATGCGAGCACCGGCAGCGTGAGTGTGATGGGCGCCGACGTGCGCACCTGGCCGCTCGACCAGCTGCGCCGTGTGGTCGCGACCGTTCCACAGCGTGCGTCGCTGGTGAGCGGCACCATCCGCAGCAACCTGACCTGGCGCGACGAGGCTGCGACCGACGAGGATCTCTGGGCGGCGCTCGACATGGCGCAGGCGAGCGAGTTCGTGCGCAACAAGCCGCAGGGGCTCGATACCCCGGTCGAGGCGGGCGGTAAGAACTTTAGCGGTGGCCAACGCCAGCGCCTGACCATCGCGCGCGCCCTGGTGGGCTCGCCTCAGGTCCTGATCATGGACGACTCCGCCTCGGCACTTGACTTTAAGACTGATGCGGCGCTTCGCCATGCCATCCGCGAGCGCAGCGTGTGTGGCGCTGCTGAGGGCGGGCTGCCGCTGACCACGGTGATTGTGAGCCAGCGCGTTTCGACCGTGCGCGATGCCGACGTGATCTGCGTGCTCGACCACGGCTCGGTTGCCGGCCTGGGCACACATGACGAGCTCTATGCGACCTGTCGGCTCTATCGCGAGATTTGCCAGTCGCAGCTGCGCCGCGAGGAGCTTGAGGGCCAGCGGGGGAGCACAGCGCCCGCGCCCACTCCGGCGCCCGCGTCCACCCTAAGCCCCGCGTCCGCCCCGACTGCCCCGGCATCCATTTGCGCAAAGGAGGGCTGCTAAATGAATCCGTACACTTCCTCCGGTTCGGTCGCCACGATGACGGCCAACGTGTCCGGTAACGATAACCTCAACGACCTGGGCGACGGTCCGCGCCAGCCCGGCGACCCCGAGCGCTATCCCGTGGGTGCGGTGACTCGCCGTCTGATGGGCTACGTTCGTCCGCATCGCATTTCGTTTGTTGCGTCGTTTGTGAGTGCCGCCATCTCCGTGATTCTGCAGCTCTACACGCCCATTCTCATCGGCGAGGGCATCGACCTGATCGTTGCCGTCGGGCAGGTGGACTTCGACGCGCTGCTGCCGCTTGTCACCAAACTCGCGCTCGTCGTGGTGGGAGCCGCGGCCTTCCAGTGGCTGCAGGGCTACTGCGTCAACCGCCTGTCCTACGAAACGGTGCGCGACATGCGCGTGGAGGCGAGCGACAAGCTCAGCCGCATGCCGCTCAGCTTTATCGACAGCCATGCTCACGGCGACCTCATGAGCCGCGTGGTCAACGATGTCGACCAGGTGGGTGACGGCCTGCTGCAGGGCTTCACGCAACTCTTTACCGGTGTTATTACCATCGTGGGCACGCTCGCGTTTATGCTTTCCATCAACCTGACCATGACGCTCGTGGTGGTGCTCGTCACGCCGCTTTCCATTTTTGCAGCCGGTGCTATTGCCAAGCTCTCCAACAAAAGCTTTACGGCACAGCAGCGTATTCAAGGGCAGCTCGGTGGTCATATCGAGGAGTACGTAGGCGAGCAAAAGCTTGTCGACGCCTTTGCCTACGGTCCCAACGCCCAGCAGCGCTTCGATGCCCTCAATGCCGAGCTTTACACCGCGGGCGAGCGCGCACAGTTTATGGGTTCGCTCTCCAACCCCGGCACGCGCTTTATCAATAACATCATCTATGCCGTGGTCGCTGTGATCGGCTGCGTGGGCGTGATCACGGGCGTGCCCGCGGCGCTTACGGTGGGCGGCGTGCAGATCTTCCTGTCCTATGCCAACCAGTACACCAAGCCGTTCAACGAGGTCACCAACGTCATTACGCAGATCCAGACGGCGTATGCCTCGGCGCGCCGCATGTTTGCGCTGCTCGATGCGTGCGAACAGGAGCCCGACGCTGTAGATGCCATTGAACTCGCCGCCCCGAAGGGCGAGGTTTCGTTTGAGCATGTGGACTTTAGCTATGTGCCCGACCGCAAACTGTTGCAGGACATCTGCATCGACGCCAAGCCCGGTATGCGCATTGCCCTCGTCGGTCCCACGGGCTGTGGCAAGACGACGCTCATCAACCTGCTGCTACGCTTTTACGATATCGATGCTGGGCGCATCGCGGTCGATGGTCGCTCCTCGCGTGACTACACGCGTGCGAGCCTGCGCCGCGCCTTTGGCATGGTGCTGCAGGACACCTGGCTGTTTAAGGGCACGGTGGCCGATAACATTGCCTACGGTTGCCCCGATGCCACGCGCGAGCAGATTGTCGAGGCCGCCAAGCGCGCTCATGCGCATAAGTTTATCGTGCAGCTGCCAGGCGGCTACGATACGGTGATCGGCGAGGGCGGCGGCACGTTTAGCCAAGGTCAAAAACAGCTGCTGTGCATCGCGCGCGTCATGCTCACCGACCCGGCGATTCTGCTGCTGGACGAGGCGACGTCGAGCATCGATACCCGCACCGAGCTGCAGGTGCAGGCGGCATTCGACGAGCTCATGGCCGGCCGCACGAGCTTTGTGGTGGCGCATCGCCTGAGCACGATTCGCAACGCCGACTGCATCCTGGTGATGCGCGACGGCCGGATTATCGAGCGCGGCACGCACGACGAGCTGCTAGCGGCAGACGGCTTCTACGCCGAACTCTACCGCAGCCAATTCGCCCAGTGAGCAAGCCCGTGGGGCAAATTAATCAATCGACAGACGGTGGTTTACATCTGTCACGTTAGTACTAAGATATTCATCTAATAAATTGCATTAGTGGCTTTAGTTTTGGGGGAAACGAGGCAACGTGACTATGACGTGCTCTTTGGTGGTTAACAGCAAGAGCGGTAATACCAGGATGGTTTCGGGCGCGATTAAGCGCGCTCTGCAGGCTGCGGGTGTTGAGTTTGTTCATGCCGCGGCGTTGAGCGACGATGCGGATGCAGATCAGGTTGCGCTCGAGGCGCAGGGCGCCTGCGCGGCCGACACGGTGCTCGTCGGTTTTTGGTGCGACAAGGGCGCGTGCACGCCTTCGGTTGCCGCGCTGCTCTCCGCTCTGCACGGCAAGCGCGTTTTCCTCTTTGGTACTTGCGGTTTTGGCGCCGACCAGAGCTATTATCAGCAGATTATCAATCGCGTGACCTCCAATTTGGCCGAGGATGCCGAGCTTGTGGGTTGGGCAATGTGCCAGGGCAAGATGGGCCCCGCGGTCAAGCAGCGCTACGAGGCCATGCTCGAGCAAGATCCCGACAACGCCCGATTTAAGATGCTGCTCGACAACTGGGTTGCCGCAAAGGATCACCCCACCAAGGAAGATCTGGACAACATGGCTGCAGCCGCCAAAAAGGCCGTGCTGGGGGAGTAGCTCCCATCGCTGACGGCGGTCGGTCCATCTTTCTAAATGAAACGTCCTCCCGG
>CATVQO010000158.1 GCA_958346165.1 uncultured Collinsella sp.
TTAAGCCATGTGTATGTTAAAAGCCGCGTGCTCGAAAGAGCGCGCGGCTTTTGTTTTCTTGATGATTCGGGTGTGGCAGACTGATAATGCTAAACACCCTAGGTAGCTAGCCGAATTCGAGCAAAAGGGAGGATAGGATGGCGATCGGAGCGCGTAAGCAACCGCTGTACGATCAGCTGGTCGATATTCTGACCGAAAAGATCGACCATGAATATCGCGCCGGTGACATGATTCCTTCCGAGCGCGAACTTTCGGAGCGCTATGGTCTCTCGCGTACTACGGTACGCCTGGCTCTGCAGGAACTGGAGCGTTTAGGACTGGTGGTTCGGCAGCACGGTCGCGGTACCTTTGTGACCGACCGTTCGGCAAAGGCAACCAATCTTATGCAGTCCTACAGCTTTACCGAGCAGATGCGCGCGATGGGTCGCGACCCCGAGACCACGATTCTCGAGTTTTGCGAGATGGAGGCCGATAAAAATCTGGCCGAGCATATGGGATTGCGTATAGGTGATCGCATTTTTAAGCTTAAGCGCCTTCGTTCTGCCGACAACATGCCCATGATGGTCGAACGCAGCTATCTACCAGTTCGTCAATTTTTGTCCCTAAAGCGACCGCTGCTGGAGCGTAAGCCGCTTTACGATGTGATTGAGCAAGACTTTCAGCAAAAGATACGCGTGGCCGAAGAGGAGTTCTATGCGAGCATAGCCCGTCCCACCGACGCCCACCTTTTGGGAATTGTCGAGGGCTCGCCTGTGCTCGATTTGGTCAGGACTACGTATAACGAGTCAAACGAGGTTGTGGAGTACACACTCTCGGTTGCTCGTGCCGATCAGTTTAAATACAAGGTTTACCACCAGCGTAGCGATTAGTGTCCGCATCGTTTCCATATGATGATTCTTTGCATTTAACTGGTTACTACCAGATAACCAACTGAAGTGTATAATTGCACGTCAGAGGATTACTTCTAGAGAGAGGTATTAGAAATGTTCGAGAAGAGTGTCGAGGAGCTCACCGAGCTCGGCGCCCAGATCACCACGGCCGAGATTGCTCAGCAGCCCGAGCTTTGGCGTGATACGCTCAACATCTATCGCGAGAACAAGGAGGCCATCGAGGCCTTCCTGGCCGAGGCTCGCGCTATGGGCGAGGGCCGTCTGTCCGTTGTCTTCACCGGTGCCGGTACGTCCGACTACGTTGGCGATACCTGCGCCCCGTACCTGCGTCACGCTGGCAACACTGATCTCTACGACTTTAAGCCCATCGCCACGACCGACATCGTGAGCGCCCCGCGCGACTTCCTACGCGCCGAGGATCCCACGCTCGTGGTTTCCTTTGCCCGCTCTGGCAACAGCCCCGAGAGCCTTGCCGCCGTTGCCGTTGCCAAGGAGCTCGTCCACAACGTCAAGTTCCTCAACATCACCTGCGCTCCCGAGGGCAAGCTCGCCGTCGAGTCTGCCGATGATCCCAACGCGCTGACGCTGCTCATTCCGCGCGCCAACGACAAGGGCTTCGCCATGACCGGTTCTTATTCCTGCATGACCCTGCTCTCCACCCTTATTTTTGACACTGCCTCTGACGAGCAGAAGGCCGAGTGGGTCGAGACCATCGCCAAGATGGGCGAGGAGGTCATCTCCCGTGAGCCCGAGATCGCCGATTACCTGGCTGGCGACTTCAACCGCGTGACCTACTTGGGTTCTGGCTCCTTCGGTGGCCTTGCCCAGGAGAGCCAGCTCAAGATCCTCGAGCTCGCTCACGGTCTGGTCGCTACTTCCTACGACACCTCCATGGGCTATCGTCACGGACCTAAGTCCTTCGTCGACGATAAGACGCTCGTCTTCGTGTTCGTCAACAACGACGCCTACACCCGTCAGTACGACATCGACATCCTCAACGAGATCGGTGGCGACAAGATCGCTCAGCACACCGTTGCCGTTCAGCAGGATGGCGCTACCGTCTACGAGGGCGAGTCCTTCACCTTTAAGGGCTACGAGGCGCTTCCCGAGGGCTACCTTGCCCTGCCGTTCGTGATGTTTGCCCAGGCTATCAGCCTGCTCAACTCCGTGCGCGTGGGCAACACGCCCGATACGCCGAGCCCCACCGGCACGGTCAACCGCGTGGTTAAGGGCGTGACGATTCACCCCTTCACCGCTTAATCGCGTCCCCCTGTAAGGGCGCCCGTCCGCTCATAACGGCGGGCGGGCGCTTTTTGTTTTACGTGAGCTGGGTATAAGCATCACCACAGTCAACTGCTTTAGAAGCGAGGAGTGCATATGAGCACGTACGCAATTAAGGCTGACAAGTTCTTCTTGCCGGCAGGCCCGCAACTGGGCGGCTATCTTATGGTCGAGGATGGCGTTTTTGGCGCCTGGCAGGCCGACGAGCCCTCTTGCGAGATTAAGGACTACACGGGATCGTGGATCGCACCGGGTATGGTCGATACTCACATCCATGGCTTCTACAACCACTCAACTACCGATAACGATCCCGAGGGCATCAATATCAGCTCGACCGAGCTCGCCCGTCGCGGTACCACCAGCTGGCTGCCCACGACGTTCACCGATGGCGTCGAGCAGATCAAGGACGCCTGCGCCGCCATCGCTCAGGCGGACGAGGGTCGCGGCCCCGACTTCTGCGGTGCCCGCATTCAGGGCATCTACCTGGAAGGCCCCTTCTTTACCATGAAGCACGTGGGTGCGCAGAACCCCGCTTACCTGATCGATCCCTCCGAGGAGGTCTTCGATCAGTGGCAGGAGGCTGCGGGTGGTCGCATCGTTAAGAGCGCCATGGCGGCCGAGCGCGACGGTGCCGCTGCTTATGCGGCTGCTCTGAATGCCAAGGGTGTGGTGACCAGCATCGGTCACTCCGACGCCACCTACGATGAGTGCATCGCCGCCATCAACGCCGGTGCCAGCTGCTTTACGCATACCTATAACGGTCAGCGCGGGCTGCATCACCGTGAGCCCGGTGTCGTGGGCGCTGCCATGTCCACGCCCGAGACCTACGCCGAGATCATCTGTGACGGCAAGCACGTTAACCCTGCCGCCATCAAGGCGCTGCTGCAGGCAAAGGGCTGGCAACACACGGTGCTCATCACTGACTGCCTGGGTTGCGGCGGCATGCCCGAGGGCAGCTACACCAGTGGTGGCATGGACGTCATCATGAAGGACAACCTGTGCTGGCTCGCCGACGGCAAGAGCATTGCCGGCTCGGTGCTCACGCTTGCCCAGGGCGTCAAGAACATCGTTGACTGGGGCATCGCCAGCGCCGATATCGCCATTCGCATGGCAACCGAGGTGCCGGCACGCTCCGCGCACATCGAGGATAAGTGCGGCAGCATCATGCCGGGTCGCGACGCCGACTTTGTCGTGTTCGACCATGAGCTTACCCTCGTCGAGACGTATGTTGGCGGCCAGAGCGTCGGCAACGCCTTTACCGAGTAACGATAGAAAAAGACGGCGGGCCCGAATCTGCTCGGACCCGCCGTATGGGTTAAACGCTCAAAAGCACCTTCACAGTTACAGCTTGTTAGCGATCTTCTTTGCCGTGCGCTTGACGCCGGCCACCAGGCCTCCTGCAGGATGCTCCTTCTCGTATGCTAGGCGCTTCTCGCGCTTGGCGTACTCTTCGACGATGATGTCGCCATACTCGTCTTCGATCTTGTCGAAGAAGTCGACGGCGCCCTTAATTTCCTCAGCGGTCGGGTGTCCCTTTTGGACACCGCCGGCGAGTTTGAACGGCCCCCACGTATCAAAGCCGGGGCAGCCGTAGACACCCATAAAGATGGCCTGCCTCATGCGGCAGATGCCATCGATATCCTTGCCGTACCACTTGTTTTTGCCACCGTAGGTCATAAGGCCAAACACCTTGTCCTGCGGCTGCAGCACGTTCGTGAGCACGCGTGCCATGTCCTTGTCGATCTCGGAGTAATAGATTCCCGTGGCGACGCCGATCAGATGGTATTCGTGCAGGTCGGGGTACTCGTTTTTACCGAGCGCCTTGACGTCGAGGGTATCGATCTCGGGGTGTGCCTCGACGATGGCGTCCACGAGCTTTTTCGTATTGCCGTGATGGCGCGAGGCGTAGAGGATGATGGTTCGCATAAGAAGGCCTTTCAGCTGTAATTGCATCAATGTCTATATGGTACCCCGTTGCATGGCTGGGATACCGGACGCATCGATGAACGTGCGGGTTTGTCCTTTGGTCAGGGCCGAGACGGGTTCTTGCGAGCAAAAAGCAGTTGTTCGAAAGGATGGGCAATGGAATACGCTCTCTCCAACGATTCGAT
>CATVQO010000159.1 GCA_958346165.1 uncultured Collinsella sp.
GCGCGATACATGGCGCCCGTGTCGAGCTTGTTAAAGCCCAGCTGGCGGGCGATCTCCTTGGCGATGGTGGACTTGCCGGAACCGGCGGGGCCGTCGATGGCGACGATCATACAATGCTTCCTTTCGGTGGTTGACGTGCTGGTATGGTTCGCGGGCGTTGGGGCGCGGCGGGTTGCCTAGCCCGTGTAGCGCTCGCGATAGGTGTTGCGCTTGGGTGCGGAGCCATGGCTGCCGTGGTGACGCGTGCGGCTGGTGGGCGTGTCTTGGGGCTTGCCGCCGTTACGCTTGCCGCTCGCCTGCTTGGGCGGGATGCCGCCCGCTTTAAGGATCTGCACCTCGCGGTCGGTGAGCTCGCGCCACGAACCCTTGGCCACATCCTTGAGCTCCAGGCCGGCAAAGTTGCAGCGGTGCAGGCGGATCACCGGATGGTGAATCTTGCTCAGCATGCGCTTAACCTGATTTTTGCGGCCCTCGCGGATGATGACCTCCACGGCGGTGGTGCCGGGCTTGACGCCTTGGGGAGCTACGGCTTCGGCCTCGCGCGCGTTAATGACACGGCAGATTGCCGGCTGGCACAGGCCGTCGTCGAGCTCGATGCCATGGCGGAGCGGGTCTAGATCGCGTTCGGTCAGCTGCCCGTCCACGAGTGCCTGGTAGGTCTTGTAGACGTGCTTGCTGGGGTGCAGCAGGTCCTGTGACAGGTCGCCGTCGGTGGTAAAGAGCAAAAGGCCCGTGGTGTCGCGGTCCAGGCGGCCCACCGGGAAGAGCCCCGGAAAGCGGTCGCGGGGGACCAGGTCGGCCACGCAAGGGCGCTCCTGCGGGTCGCTCATGGTGGTGAGGTAGCCGGTCGGCTTGTAGAGCATCAGGTACACGGCGCCCTGGTTGAGCTTGACCGGCATGCCGTCGACCTCGATATGGTCGCGGTCGACATCGACCTTGGTGCCCAGCTCGGTCGCGACCAGCCCGTTGACGGTCACGCGGCCGGCGGTCATCAGGTCCTCCGAGCCGCGGCGGCTCGCCACGCCCGCGCGCGCCAAAAAGCGCTGCAGGCGCATGGTGTGCGGGTAGACGGGCTGGGCGCCGGTTGCGGGTGCTGCGTTGCCCACGGCGTGCGCCTCCCCTGCTTCGTTAGTCCTCGTCATGCATATCCTCCGAGGTCTCGTCGATGACTAGGGTCTCCATGTCCTCGACTGCCTCAACATCTTCAACATCGGTATCGAGAAGCTCGCGCTCTTCGTCCAGGTCCTCGGCTTGTTCCTCAAGCGTGGACTGAATACTGCGCCCGCTCAGGCGCTCGCGGATAAACTGACGTGATTGCTCGTCGGGGGCAAACTGCTCCAGATCGGGCAGATCGCGGGTGGAGCGCAGACCGAACTTTTCCAAGAAGGCGTTGGTCGTGCCGTAGATGATGGCCTGACCGCGCTGGGGGTCGCGGCCGAGCTCGCGCACCAGACCCTTGTCCACGAGCGACGCGATGACGCCGTCGGAATTGACGCCACGGATGCCCTTGACCACCTCGCGCGTCACGGGCTGGTGGTAGGCGATCACGGCTAGGGTTTCGAGTGCCGCCTGCGACAACTTTTGCGTGTCCCAGCTCAGCACGTAAGCCTCGACCACATCGTGGTAGGCGGGGTGCGTAAACAGGCGCCAGCCGCCGGCGACCTCGCGCAGCTGAAAGCCGCGGTTGGCCTCCTCGTACTCAACCTTGAGCTCGGCGAGCAGCGACGCGCACTCGCCGGGGGCGATATCCAGTGCGCCGGCCAGCGCGGGCGCACTCACCGGGTCGCTCGACACCAGCAGCAGCGCTTCGAGGGCGCCTTTGAGGCTGTTTGCCTCCAGCGTGGAAAGGGTTGACATGGTTGCGGCTCCTATTCGGTGAGTTCGGGGCCCTCGCCGGGAACGTATGCCTCGGCGCCCTCGACGCGGTTGATGCGGATGGTTCCAAAGATCTCGTCCTGGCTCAGCGTGAGCGAGCCGCGCTTGGCAAGCTCAAGCATGGCCAGGAAGGTGACGACGAGCTGCTCGGTGGTGGCGTCGCCGTCCAGCAGTTCACGGAAGGTGCAGGTTTGGTGCGCCGTGGTAAAGCGGTCGACCGAGGCCACGGTCAGGTCGAGCGGTACGCGATGCGGCGCCACATGCTCGGCCTCCAGCAGGAAGGTCTGGCGCTTGCCGTCCAGGTCGGCGCAGATGACGGCCAGGCCGCGCAGGGTAATGCCGGCCAGGTAGTCGGGCATAAGCCCCAAAAACTCGGGGTCGGGGCCGGCCACGCGCGGATGCATGCGGCTCTCGGCCTGCATCCGCGCGCCAAGGGCCGCCGCCGCACCCTTAAACTGCTTGTAGGCGATCAGGCGCTGGATCAGGACCTCGCGCAGGGCATCGCCGTCGAGCGCGCTGAGCTCCTCGAGGTCTTCGTCGAACTCGTCATCGTCGTCATCGGCTTTGCGTGGTGTCTCCTGAGGCACCAGCGAGGCGGCCTTGATGTCCAAAAGGGTAGCCGCGACCAGCAAAAAGTCGCTCGCCACGTCTAGGTCCAGCGCCTCGATGCGCTCGGCCTCGGCAAGGTACTGCTCAGCCACCTCGCTGATCGAGATAGCGCCGATATCTACTTTTTGGCGGGTTACCAGCTGCAGGAGCAGGTCGAACGGTCCGCTGTAGACCTGCGTCGACACGCGATACGACATTTTCGACCTCCTTTGACGGCGCCTTCGCGGCGCGGTTTGGGTGCATGTTGCGACCGTTTTGCACGGTCGACCTGTAAGTTTACCCTAGATGCCGGCGATTGCGAAGTTGAGCAGATGGTCCGCCAGCGGATACACGGTAACGTCGAAATACCGTCCGATCACGTCGATGCCGGTCCACATGGGCAGCAGGTACAGCACTAGGATGAGGATGGGCATAGCGTATTGCTGCAGACGGTAATAGTTGTTGAGTGCCTTGCCCTTGAGGAAGGGCACGATGATCGACGAGCCGTCGAGCGGCGGGATCGGGATGAGGTTAAAGAACGCGAGCGACAGGTTGACCACGATAAACGTGGCGCCGAAGTTCATAATTTGGGACGCCACGGCAAAGGACATGCTGGCGTAGAGATTGCCGTACGTTACGTGCATGAGGGCGGCCGCGAGGCACGCGAGTGCGATATTCGATGTGGGGCCGGCTACGCTCACCAGGACCTCGTCGCGCTTGGGGTGCTTGAGGTTGTTGAGATAGACGGGCACGGGCTTGGCGAAGGCGAACACGGGACCGCCTGCGGCGAGCATGAGCAGCGGCAAGATGATGGTGCCAAACGGGTCGATATGGTTGAGCGGGTTGAGCGATACGCGTCCGCGCGAGCGGGCCGTCTTGTCGCCGAGCGCCCAGGCCGCCGCGGCGTGTGCGCTCTCGTGGATAACGATGCCCACGATGACGGCGACGGCGCTAGCGAGCAGGTTCATGAGGTAGCTGCTGGACATATCGATCCCCTAGCGGACGCGGCGCGAGGCGCGCGTGAGCAGGTAGTCGGCCACAAAGAGGATTACCGCGACGATGGCGTAATCCAGGCGGAACACGCCGCCAAAGGGCGATGTGATGACGCCGTAGCCGGCGATGGCGCTCGGCAACGCACGCGAAAGCTCAACGACAAAGCCCACGATCTGCAGCTTGGCGGTGAGGCCGCTAAAGCACAGCAGCACGGTCATCGCGCTCATAAAGATGCCGCAGATGCGGCACGCGATGGCGATGATGCTCATCGCCACGGCAGCGGCCTTACGAGAGTTCACGCGCGGTCTCCTCTTCGATCTGGGTGGAAAGCTCCAGCCATTCATCCTCGAGCTTGGGAAGCTCTTGCTTAAGGCCGTTATATTCCCCCAGCGCGGCATTGAACTTGTCCTGATCGGCATAAAGCTCTTCGCTTGCCATCAATTCCATAAGCTCGTCATAGCGGGCGCGCTTTTTATCGAGCTCCGTCTCGATCTTCTTGAGCTGGTTGCGCACGCCCTTGAGCTTTTTGTTGAGCGCAGCGCGGGCCTGGGCCTCGGCGCGCTTTTGCTCCTTGGTCTTTTTGCCCTCGGCAGGCTTGGGGGCGGCGACGCTGGGCTGGGCGGAACTGGTCGGCTTGGCTGCCTTGGTCGTGGCCGGTGTGTCCTCCCCTGCCACCTCGGCGGCGGCGCGGGCCGCGAGGTCCTCGCGCTTGTAGAGGTAATAGTCGTAGTCGCCGTCATAGACCGTGACCTTGCCATCGCGGATGTCGATCACGCGGTTGGCCACGGCGCGCACCAGGTGCTCGTCGTGGCTGAT
>CATVQO010000160.1 GCA_958346165.1 uncultured Collinsella sp.
CCGAGTTCGACCGCGTGTTCAAGGAGGGCCAGCTTGCCGACTTCCCCGAGAAGCATGTCGAGCTGACCGTCAACGACGAGGGCCAGATCTACCTCGCCGGCCTGCTCAAGGACTTGGGCCTTTCGGCGAGCGCCGGCCAGGCTCGTCGCGATATCGACGGCGGTGGCGTCAAGATTAACGGCAAGGCCGTGGCTCCCAAGAGCTACAACATCGATCCCAGCGCCCTCAAACTGGGCGACACCCTCTCCGTAGGCAAGCGCAAGGGCTTCAAGTTGGTCTAACGAGCGAGTTGACCTCACAAGTGCAATAAGGCCGCAGCCGGGAATCCCGACTGCGGCCTTTTTGGTTACGACGATCCCATGGGGACGGAGGGATCATTTGGCGGTGCCGTTAAGCGGAGAGGCGTATTGTTGACCCATCGTTTGGGCATACAATGGCTATTGGTTTGCTGCGGTGAAGGTCTGTCCGCTCCGCAGCTTTTTTCTACGGTTAAAGGAGTATGTATGTCCGTTGAGGTCATGAGGTCTGTGATCGAGGCCGCCGAGGGGCGCGTGCCCGTCGACACGCTGTTTACCAATGCGCAGATTGTCGACGTGTATGGCCAGCGTGTGGCGCCCGGTAGCGTTGCTGTCAAGGACGGTGTAATCGTCGGCGTGCTCTACGATGGTCGCGACGATGCCGCTGGCACCTACGAGGCAACTGAGGTCATCGACTGCCAGGGTCGCTATCTCGCTCCCGGTTTTATTGACGGGCATCTGCATATCGAGTCTTCGAACATCCGTCCCGCCGAGTATGCTCGCATGGCCGCGACGCGCGGTACTACCACCGCCATTGCCGACAGCCACGAGATTGCCAATGTTGCCGGTCTCGACGGCTTGCGCTTTATGATCGAGGATGGTCGCCGCGCGCCCATCTCCATCAAGTACATGATGCCTTCGTGCGTGCCCGCGCTGCCCGACGAGCAGGCCGGTGCCGTTATTTCGGCTGCCGATATGCAGGCGTTTTTTGCCGAGCATCCAGGCGATGTCTTTGGTCTGGGCGAAATGATGAACCTGCCGGGCGTCTTTATGGCCGACCCCGAGACCTGTGCTCGCATCGATGCTGCCAACCAGACGCCGTCCAAGCAGGTTGACGGCCACGCGCCGCTCGTTGCCGGTAAGGACCTCAATGCCTATGCCGCAGCGGGCATTATCGCCGACCACGAGTCGACGATTCCCGAGGAGGCACTCGACAAGCTATCTCGCGGCATGTATGTGATGCTGCGTGAAGGCACGTGCAGCCATGACCTGGCCAATCTATCGCCGATGCTGCTGGAGAATCCCGCGCGCGCCCGCCGCTGCTGCTTTGCGACCGACGACCGCGCTCCCTCCGATGCTCTTTCGACCGGCATGATCGACAATGCCTGCCGCGTGGCCATCGAGGTCGGCGTCGACCCGGTGGTCGCCATCTCCATGGCGTCCCTTTCCACGGCTGAGGCATTTGGCCTGGACCACGGCTGCCGCGACCCGCACGAGCTCCGCGGCGCAATCGCCCCGGGCAAGCGCGCCGACCTGCTGTTGCTTGATGACCTGACGTTTGCCAAGGCTCCGCATCGCGTATATGCCGCCGGTGCTCTGGTGGCGCAGGATGGCACCTTTGTGGGCGAGGTCGCACCCGAGACGGCCGATGTCGCCTCTCTTGCCGATGAGCTGCGTGCTTCCGTTAAGCTGCCGAAGCTTTCGCTCGACGTATTCGATTATGCCTTTAAGCCGGGCGAGGCCGTTATTGACGTGGTGCCGGGCAAGGCCATCACGGGCATGGTTCGCCCCAAGAACACCGAGGGCCTGCGCCGCATTATGCTGATCGAGCGCCATGGCCGCGGCGTGTCGCTGCAGGCCGAGGGCGTCGACGGCGACGGCCCCGCTGGCCTGGGCCTGGTTGGCAAGCATATCGGTCGCGGCTGGGTGCGTGGCTTTACCATCACCGGTGGTGCCATTGCCTCCACGATCGGCCACGACTCGCACAACGTGTGCGTGGTGGGCGACAACGCCGCCGATATGATGGCTGCCGTTGAGGCCGTGGGCCAGGGCGGCCACGTGCTGGTGCGCAACGGCGAGGTTGTGGCGCGCATTCCGCTGGCGCTCGGTGGCCTGATGAGCGAGGGCACGGCCGAGGACGTTGCCGCGCAGCACGATGACTTTATGGTCAAGGCGCGCGCCATGGGTATTGAGCCGCCGCTCGACCCCATCATGGGCATCATCTTCCTGCCCCTGCCGGTCATCCCGACGCTCCGCATCCGCCCCGAGGGCATGTTCGACGTTACAACCTTCACCTACGCCGACTAGTCATCGGGGACGTTCTTAAACGACTAGTTGTAACGTTTACGCCCGCGGAGTCTTATTTGAGCTCCCTTTGGGTACGTTGGAATCGGATACGCGTTCGATTCCAACAAGCCCGAAGGGAGCTTTTCTATGTTTAAACTGATTGCATCCGATATGGACGGCACACTGCTTGACGAAAACGGCCAGGTGCCTCCCGAGACCTACGAACTGATTCTGGCGCTACACGAGCATGGTGTGCATTTCGCTGCATCGTCAGGTCGTCGCTACGATCGCCTGTGTGAGTTCTTTGCGCCCGTTCGCGACAAGATGGACTTTGTCGCCGCTAACGGCGCCCAGGTCTACGCCGACGGTAAGATGGTAGACCGTGAGGTGTATTCCCACCTGGCGATTCGAAGGCTCGCCCAAGCCGTCAGGACGTTTCCCAATCTGCATCTTGCGCTCTTTGACCGAACCAAGTCCTTCCTGCTCGATGACGAGTGCAAGTTCGTGCGTGAGGTCGATAAGGACCTTCCCAATGCCGAGCGCATTTGGGAGCTGCCCGATCCCAGCGTAAATATCATCAAGGCGAGTATCTTTTGCGATGACTGTGCCGTTATGGACAGTGCCTACGTACTGCAGCGCGAGCTTGGCCAGCTCTTTACCTTTGCGCCTTCTGGAAACGCATGGATCGATGCCATGCAGCCCGGTGTGTCGAAAGCCTCGGGAATCGAGCAGCTCATGGAGCACTATGGCGTCGAACGCGACGAGGTCATGGCGTTTGGCGACTCGATGAACGACTACGAGATCATTCGCTTTGTCGGCACGGGCTGCGCGATGGAAAACGCGCGTCCCGCGCTCAAAGCGGTTGCCGATCGCGTCGTAGGCTGCAACCGCGACCATGCCGTTCAGCGTGAGCTCCGCCGTGTGCTGGAGAGTTTCTCCTAATCCGGCAGATGGGGACGTTCTTTTTCTGCCGGCAGTGGGGGACAGTCCTTGCAGCTTTTTGCGAAGAGTGTCCCCAGTGACTAGTCGTTTAAGAACGTCCCCAATGACTAGGCGAGGGCGGCCATGATGGTGCGGGCGACGCCGTCGTGGTCGTTGTCGTATTCGGTGATGGCGTCGGCGGCCTCGCGGTCTTCGAGCTCGGCGTTGATCATGGCCATGCCGTGGCCCGCCGCCTGCAGCATGGGGATGTCGTTGATGTTGTCGCCGAACGCCCAGGCGTCGGCAAGGGGCTCGCCCAGATGCTCGCACAGCCACGTGAGGGCCGTTCCCTTGGTGGCGCCCTCACCCATGACCTCGATATTCATGGCGTACGAACGCGTGACCTCAATGCCTCCGAGCGTGTCGAGCTCTGCCGCGATGGCGTCGCGATCGGCCGGGTCGTGCCAGTACATGGCGATGCGTTCGAGCGTCTCGACCTCGTCGATCTTGCTGTCGATATCCATGTCGATCGGTGTTCGTGTGCGCTTGAGCGAAGCCGCGATGTGGGGGTCGCCGCCACAGAACTCATCCAGACGCCCGTATAGCGAGCGGGGGAGGAAGCACTGCCCATCCGCGAAGATATCGAAGGTCACATCGTGGCCGGCGGCAATGCGATGGATGCGATGGGCAATGCCGCAATCGAGCGGTCGGCTCAAGATGCGCGTGGCGCGCGAGGCGTCGGTGGGCACATCGTCGTCGAGCTGCCAGACGCTGGCGCCATTGGCGCAGACGGCATAGTGCACGGCGGGATGGGCGAGGATGGGCTCAAAGATGCCCGACAGCGGACGTCCCGTGCAGGGCACAAATTCAATCCCGCGTCGAGCGAGCTCGTCGAGCATCGCCCAGGTTGCATCGCTCATCTGCTTATCGCTCGTCAACAGCGTTCCATCCATATCGGAAAACACAATCATTTGATGCAGCCCTTTCTGCTGGCATAAAAAGCGTGGCCGAGGGCGGTGATGCCCTGGCCACGCTCGGGTTCTA
>CATVQO010000161.1 GCA_958346165.1 uncultured Collinsella sp.
GAGTGGCAGTGCGAGGACCAGCTGACGATCACCGTCAAGCAGGACAAGCTGCCCGAGGCCGTCCACTACCTGTACTACGAGCGCTACGGCTGGATTCCCGTGATCATCGGCAACGATGAGCGCAGCCTGTGTGGCCGTTACGCCGTGTACTACGTCATCTCCATGGAGGGGGAGGATCCCGGCTGGGTGACCGTCCGCACCGAGGTCGATCCCGCCAAGATGACGTTCCCGTCCGTGACGCCGTTCGTCCCCGCCTGCGTGTGGGGCGAGCGCGAGCTGCGCGATATGTTCGGCCTGATCCCCGAGGGTCTGCCCGATCGTCGCCGCCTGGTGCTGCCCGATGACTGGCCCAGTGGCCTGTACCCGCTGCGCAAGGACTCCATGGACTACCGCTTCCGTCCCGCTCCCGCGAGCGACATGGAAAACTACGAGTTCTTGGCCGACACCAAGGGCAAGGAGACCACGCTCGTTCCTATGGGACCGCTGCACATCACCTCCGACGAGCCCGGCCACTTCCGCCTGTTCGTCGAGGGCGAGACGATCGTCGACGCCGACTACCGTCTGTTCTATGTGCACCGCGGCATGGAGAAGGTCGCCGAGACGCGCCTGAACTATGACGCTGTGACGTTCCTCGCCGACCGCATCTGCGGCATCTGCGGCTGCGCCCACTCGGTGGCCTATGCCGAGGCCGTCGAGCGCGCCCAGGGCATTCATGTCCCGCCGCGCGCCCAGTACATCCGTGCCATCATGCTCGAGGTCGAGCGTCTGCACTCGCATCTGCTCAACATTGGCCTGGCGTCGCACTACACGGGCTTCGACTCCGGCTTCCAGCAGTTCTTCCGCGTCCGCGAGAAGTCCATGGACCTGGCCGAGAAGCTCTCCGGTCACCGCAAGACCTACGGCCTCAACGTGATCGGCGGCGTGCGTCGCGACATTTTGGCCGAGCAGAAGCTCTCCACGCTCACGACCATCCACCAGCTGCGCTCCGAGGTTCAGGAACTCGTCGACATGCTGCTCTCCACGCCCAACTTTATTGAGCGTACGAGTGGCATCGGCATTCTGGACCGCAAGATCGCTCGCGACTTCTCGCCGGTCGGCCCGCTCATGCGTGGCTCGGGCTATGCCCGCGACGTGCGCTTTGACCATCCCTTCGACGGCTACGCCGATCCGGATGTCCAGAAGATGCATGCTGCCACGGCCGACACCTGCGATGCCTTCGGCCGTACCGCCGTTCGCATTCAGGAGGTCTACGATTCGATCGACATGATCGAGACCATGCTCGAGAACTGCCCGTCGGGCCCCATCCTCACCACGGATTGGGAGTACACCCCGCACAAGTACGCCATCGGCGCCACCGAGGCGCCGCGCGGCGAGGACGTGCACTGGGCCATGCTCGGCAATAACCAGAAGTGCTACCGCTGGCGCGCCAAGGCCGCCACGTACAGCAACTGGCCGGTCCTGCGCTACATGTTCCGCGGCAACACCGTGGGCGACGCGGCGCTGATCGTCGGTTCGCTCGACCCGTGCTACTCCTGCACCGACCGCGTGACGGTGACCGATGTCGCCGCCAAGCGCGACCACGTGCTCGACAAGGAGCAGTTCGAGAACGTCTGGCGCGACAAATCGCCGCTTGCGGGCGAGGGCACCATGGCCGCTCCGCTCGATGAGGAGGCGCTCTAATATGCTGAAGCTTTGGAAGGTTAACGCCAAGGCCGGCGACGCGACGGTCAAGTACCCGTTTGCGCCGTTTCCCACCAACAAGGACATGCGCGGCAAGCCCGAGCACAACGCCGAGCTCTGCATCGCCTGCGGTGCCTGCGGCGTGGCATGCCCGGCCGATGCCATTCGCATGGACACCGACCTTGCGGCCGATACCATTACCTGGTCGATCGACTACGGCCGCTGCATCTTTTGCGGCCGCTGCGAGGAAGCCTGCCCCATGGAGGCCATCAAGCTCACCGAGGAGTTTGAGCTGGCCGTCATGAGCAAGGACGACCTCACCAGCAAGAGCGTCTACACGCTCGAGCACTGCTCGCGCTGCGGCAAGCCGTTTGCCCCGCATAAGGAGATCGACTACGCCAAGCGCCTGCTGCAAAAGGCCGGCGGCATGGAGGCCATCCAGGCCGCCCGTACCGTCGGTATGTGCCAGGAGTGCAAGCGCGAGCTCGACGCCCTGCGCGCCGCCTCGGCCGTAAAGACCGGTAACGCGCACGGCATGGCTGCCAACGAGACGCTTGCGTCCGGTGAGCCCCAGGGCCCCGGCATGGAGTATCTGGGCGCCCACGGCGTGAACCCGGAGTATATCGACCGCGAGCTCAACCCCGATGCGCCCGAGATTCCCGCCGGTCCGGCGCCGGTCGAGGGCATCATCATGGATTTTGAAACGAAGGAGGAGTAACCATGGCCGAACCCACGCTTTTGCCCGAGCGGCTTCAGTACCGCCCGACCAAGATCGAGCTCGACGAGAGCATCGAGAAGGCCAAGGCGACCCTTCTTAAGAAGATCAAGCGCTCGGTGTACGTCTACCGTGTCGACTGCGGCGGCTGCAACGGCTGCGAGATCGAGATTTTCGGTTCCATCACGCCCGTCTTCGACGTCGAGCGTTTTGGCATCAAGGTCGTGCCCTCGCCCCGTCACGCCGATGTGCTGCTGTACACCGGCGCCGTGACGCGTGCCATGCGCATGCCGGCCCTGCGCGCCTTTGAGGCCGCACCCGATCCCAAGATCGTGGTGTCCTATGGCGCATGCGGCTGCACCGGTGGCATTTTCTACGACAACTACTGCGTCTGGGGCGGCACGGATAAGATTCTGCCGGTCGATGTCTACATCCCCGGCTGCCCGCCCAGCCCCGCGCAGACCGTCTACGGCTTTGCCATGGCACTTGGTCTGCTGGACCAAAAGCTCCATGCCGAGACCACGGTGGAGGCCGCCGGCGAGCAGGCCGATATCCTGCACCCCGGCGTGCCGTACAAGCTACGCGTTGCCATCGAGCGCGAGGCTCGCGCCATGAGCGGCTACCGTTACGGCCGCGACTTGGCCAACGAGTTTATGGATACGCTCGAGGGCGCGCCCAAGGGCGATATCCGCGGTGCCATGGCGCTGCTCATCGATAAGCAGGACGATCCGCGCCGCGTCGAGGTGTACTCGGCGCTGCAGGATCTGGTGCTGGCCGGAGGTCGCTAAATGGAGCTCACGGACCGCTCTGGTTACTTTGCGGGCCCCGGCATGCTCGGCGGCTCCTTTGGCGATGCCTCGCGCGCAAGCGTCGAGGCTGCCGAGGGCGTCGCCGACCCCTGCCTTGGCCATGCGCCCGACCGGGTGGTCTTCTATGAGCTCACGCGTAAGTTTGTGGAGACCGAGGAAGACGTTCCCCAGGAGGCCTGCGACGTGCTGTACTACACGCTCGCCGTGGGCCACCACACCGGCGTGCTCGATTGCTTTGAGCCGCGTCTGTCGGTGCCGGTGGATGTGTTCTATTCGCTCGTCGACGCGCTGCCGGAGGGGGAGGCCAAGACCAAGTTTGAGGCCATCCACTCCTTTGGTGAGTGCCAGCTCGACAAGGCGGCGGTGCCGTCGCTGCTCGAGGCCTGCGATGCGCTGCTCGACGAGCGCGGTTTTCGCGGTTCTGCCAAGGCCGGCATCTCGGTGTTCGATGACGACTTTGGCCTTCATGCCCAGCAGGTCGCGTTCTTAATGAAGTTTCGCGATCTGGTTGAGCGCGTTCGCGATGTGTCGGGCGTGTATCTGACGGGAAGGTTGCAGTAATGGGTCGCGTTGTGGATGGTCGTGTGAGCGGCTCCCCGTTTGCGGGTATCGTGCTCACGGCGGGAAGCGTGCTGCGTGCCGACGATGCCGCTGGCCCCGTGCTCTCCAAAAAGATGGAGGACACGCCCATCGCCGGTTGGTACACCATCGACGGTGGTCAGACGCCCGAGGATGACATCATCGAGGTCAAGCGCGAACGTCCGCCGCGTTTGGTATTGGTCGATGCCGCCGACATGGCGCTGCCCGTCGGTGCCATCCGTTTGCTCGACAAGCGCGATGTGGCCCGCAAGTCGATGTTCACCACGCATTCGCTTCCCCTGTCGATTCTGATCGAAGAGATTGAGCAATCGTGTGATGATATCGTCTTCATAGGGATTCAGCCGGGCGACACGGAGTTCTACAACCCCATGTCCCCGGAAGTCTTTGACGCCGTCGACGCCGTGTACGACGCCGTGGCCGCCAACGACTTTTCCCACTTTGTCCGCTTGGGGCAGGAGCT
>CATVQO010000162.1 GCA_958346165.1 uncultured Collinsella sp.
CGTGCCAACGAAATTATCGACCGCAATCAAGAAAGGAGAGATGCCGAGTGAGGATTCTCAAGCTCTTTAAAAAGCATATCCTGGCACTGTTCGCAGCTATCGTACTTATCGTAATCAGCTGCAACGCCGATCTGGCGCTGCCCACCTATATGAGCGACATCGTCGACGTGGGCGTGCAGCAAGGCGGCATCGCCTCGCCCGTGCCCGACACCATTCGCGCCGAATCGCTCGACGACCTTGAACTCTTTATGAGCACCAAGGAGGCCAAGGCTGTGGAGGCCGTGTTTAGCAAGGCTGACAAAAATGGCATTCGAACGTATAAGGGTACCGAGGAAGAGCGTGCCGATGGAGGCAAGATTGCCGACATTATGAGCCTGCCCGAAACTGTCGTCCTTTCACTCGACCAGGGCATTGACGCCAACTCCATGGGCGACATGATGGGCTCGTCCAGCGAGAAAGACAACAACGCTGCCCAGGCCATGGCCACCCCCGAGCAGATGGCTGCCATGACGCCCGAGCAGCTCGCCGAGATGCAGCAGAAGGCCGCAGCCGCGCAGAGCATGCAAAAGCAGGTCGACGCCGACGGCGGTAAGATCACCATGAAGAGCCTGCGTCTGGGAATCGAGGGCGGTCTGGTAGACCAAAGCAAGCTCGTCGAGGGCGCCAACCAAATGGCGGACAAAATGGGCTCCATGTCGGGCTCCATCGTCACTCAGCGCGCCGTGAGCTATGTGCAGGACGAGTACAAGGCACAGGGCATCGACCCCGCCGACGTGCAGAACGCGTACCTGAGCCGCATGGCGACCACGATGTTTGGACTGTGCCTGGTGTCGCTCGTCGCCACCATCCTGACCGGTGCCGTGGCGTCGCGCACCGCCTGCTCCATCGCCCGCGACCTGCGCCGCGAGACCTTCAACAAGGTTATGCACTTCTCGCCGGCCGAGGTGGGCAAGTTTAGCCAGGCCTCGCTCATTACCCGCTGCACCAACGACATTCAGCAGATCCAGATGGCCGCAACCCTGTTTATCCGCATGTGCCTGATGGCTCCCGTCATGGGCATCGTCGCCGTCATGCGCGTCCTGGCCAACCATACCGGCCTGGAGTGGACCATCGCTGTGGCCATCATCGCGGTTTCGGCTGTCGTCGGCGTGCTCATGGGCCTCACCATGCCCAAGTTCAAAAAGATGCAGAGCTTTGTTGACCGCGTGAACCTTACCGCCCGTGAGCTGCTCGACGGCCTTATGCCCATCCGCTCGTTCAACCGCGAGGAGCATGAGCTCGAGCGTTTTGACAAGGCGTCGCTCGACCTGATGACCACGCAGCTCTACACCAACCGCGCCATGAGCTTTATGATGCCGCTCATGATGCTCGTCATGAACTGCATCACCGTGCTTATCGTCTGGTTTGGCGCGCAGGGCGTGTCCGACGGCGTGATGCAGGTCGGCAACATGATGGCGTTTATCTCCTACACCATGCAGATCGTTATGGCGTTTATGATCCTCACCATGGTTTCGGTCATCCTGCCCCGTGCCGAGGTCGCGGCCGAGCGCGTGGAAGAGGTCATCACCTGCCCCACCAGCATCAACG
Source organism: uncultured Collinsella sp. (assembly GCA_958346165.1). The sequence continues at coordinate 1,588 of CATVQO010000162.1, forward strand.
ACCCCGCCTCGCCCAAACTGCCTGCCGCCAGCGCGCCGCGCGGTGAGCTCACTTTCCGCGACGTAAGCTTCCAGTATCCCGATGCCCGCGCCGACGTCATCAGCGGCGTGAACTTCACCACGCATGCCGGTCAGATGCTCGGCATCATTGGCTCCACGGGCTCGGGCAAGTCCACGCTCGTGCAGCTGATTCCGCGCCTGTACGACGTCACGGGCGGCAGCATTTCGCTCGACGGCATCGATGTGCGCGACATGACCCTTTCCGAGCTGCGCCGCCGCATTGGTTACATCCCGCAGCAGGGGCGCCTATTCTCGGGTACCGTCGAGAGCAACCTCAAGTTTGCCGGCGACATGGTAAGCGATGATGACATGCGCCAGGCCGCGCGCATCGCCCAAGCCGAGGACTTTATCGCCGAGCGCGAGGGCGGTTACGACTCCCCCATCAGCCAGGGTGGCTCCAATGTTTCGGGCGGTCAGCGCCAGCGTCTGGCCATCGCCCGCGCCCTGGCCAAGAAGCCCGAGGTCGTGGTGTTCGATGACTCGTTTAGCGCGCTTGACTACAAGACCGACGCGCGCCTGCGCGAGGAGCTCGCCAAAAATGTCACCGACGCCGCGCTCGTGGTCGTGGCCCAGCGCATCGCGACCATCATGCACGCCGACCAAATCATCGTGCTCGACGACGGCCACGTGGTGGGCACCGGTACGCACGAGGAGCTGCTGCGCAGCTGCCCGGCGTACCTGGAAATCGCACAGTCGCAGCTTTCCGCCAAGGAGCTGGGACTTACCCAAGAAGAGATTGCAGCCGTCATGGAAGGAGGCGAGCGCTAATGGCAGACGAGACCAAGACCCAAATTCCCAAGCCCACCCGTCAGCGTGGACCCATGGGCCGCATGGGCGGCATGCGTCGCGGCGAAAAGGCCAAGGACTTTAAGGGCACCATGAGGCAGCTGCTCGGCTATATCGGCCAGCACAAGGTTGCCGTGTTTGTCGCCGTCGCCTTTGCCGTATGCTCGGTCATCTTTAACATTGTGGGACCCAAGGTACTCGGCCAGGTTACGACCAAGCTGTTCGAGGGCCTGGTTGCCAAGGTCAACGGCACCGGCGATGTCGACTTTAACTGGATCGCCAAGACGCTCGGCTTTTTGCTCTGCCTGTATCTGGCGAGCTCTGCCTGCAGCCTGATCCAGGGCTGGCTCATGACCGGTGTCACGCAAAAGATCTGCTACCGCATGCGCAAGGAGATTGCCGCCAAGATTGCCGTCGTGCCGATGAGCTACTTCAACGGCCACAGCAAGGGCGACGTGCTCAGCCGCATCACCAACGACGTCGATACGCTGGGTCAGTCGCTCAACCAGAGCGTGACGCAGCTCATCACGTCGGTGACGCAGATTATCGGCGTGCTCGTCATGATGCTGTCGATCAGCCTGCCGCTCACCGGCGTCACCGTGCTCACGCTGCCGGCAGCCGCAATTATCTTGATGGTGATGATTCACTTCTCGCAGCCGTACTTCCGCGAGCAGCAGCAGGTCCTGGGCGCCGTCAACGGCATTATCGAGGAGGACTTTGCCGGTCAAAACGTCATTCAGGTGTTCGACCGCGCCGAGGCCTCAATCGAGGAGTTCGACCGTCAAAACGACCGCCTGTTTATTAGTGGCTGGCGTTCGCAGTTCCTGTCGGGCCTGATGATGCCGCTTATGAGCTTGGTGGGCAACATGGGCTACGTGGGCGTCGTCGTGGTGGGCGCGCAGCTCGCGCTGACCGGCAATGCCACGCCCGGCGACATTCAAAGCTTTATCCAGTACGTTCGCAACTTTACGCAACCCGTGCAGCAGCTGGGCAACGTGAGCAACACGATGCAGTCGATGGCAGCTGCCACCGAGCGTGTGTTTGAGTTCCTGGCCGCGCCCGAGGAGGAGCAGAAGGCCGACGCGCAGATTCCCGAGAAGCGCCCCGGCCACGTGGAGTTTGACCATGTCAAGTTTGGCTACACGCCCGACAAGACCATCATCCACGACTTTAGCTGCGAGGCGCAGCCCGGCCAGACCATCGCCATCGTCGGCCCCACCGGCGCCGGCAAGACCACGCTCATTAAGCTGCTGCAGCGCTTCTACGATGTGGACGACGGTTCGCTGCGTGTCGAGGGCGTCGACGTGCGCGACTGGGACCGCGCGGCGCTGCGCGGCGAGTTTGCCATGGTGCTGCAGGATACCTGGCTGTTTAACGGCACCATCCGCGAAAACATCCGCTACGGACGCCCCGATGCGAGCGATGCCGAGGTCGAAGCCGCTGCACGTGCCGCACGCTGCGACCACTTTATCCATACGCTCGCCGGCGGCTACGACTTTATGATCAACGAGGAGGGCACTAACCTGTCGCAGGGTCAGCGCCAGCTCGTGACCATCGCCCGTGCCATTTTGGCCGACCGCCCGGCGCTGATTCTGGACGAGGCGACCTCCAACGTCGATACCCGTACCGAGGAGCTTATTCAGCGTGCCATGGATGCGCTGATGCAGGGCCGTACCAGCTTTGTTATCGCGCACCGCCTGTCCACGATCCGCAACGCCGACGTGATCTTGGTAATTCGCGACGGCGACATCGTCGAGAAGGGCACGCACGACGAGTTGCTCGCCCAGGGCGGCTTCTACGCCGACCTGTACAACTCGCAGTTCGACGA
>CATVQO010000163.1 GCA_958346165.1 uncultured Collinsella sp.
TCGTAAAAGTCGTACCCTTTCCAAGCTCCGACTCCACGGATATGTAGCCGTGATGGCGCTCGACGATCTGTTTAGTCACGGCGAGGCCCACGCCCAGACCGCCCGCCTCACGGGCACGGCTGGCATCGGCGCGCCAAAAACGGCCGAAGATGCGCGACAAGTCATCCTTGGCAATACCGATGCCGGTATCAGAAACGGCGATGCTGACGTGTTTGCGGTCACTGAGCACCGACACCACGACCCAACCGCCCTCGGGGGTGTAGCGCATGGCGTTGCTCATGAGATTGATGACGCATTGTGTGATCATGTCGGGATCGGCTTCGACGACATCGTCGTGACCTTGGGTCTCGTCAGCAAAGCGCAAGCGCAGATCGCGGTCGACAAACAGGCGCTCCTGGGCATTGACGATGGAACGCACGAAAGGAACCATGTCCACCGGCTCAAGGTTGAGCGGAGCCGTGCTGTTTTCCATGCGCGACAGGTCGAGCATCTGCTGCACCAGACGAGCCAGGCGACGCGTCTCGGAAGCAACAGTCTCCAAGTGCTCATCGTCGGTAGGATATACGCCATCCTGCATGGCCTCGACCGTTGCGAGCATGGCCATAAGCGGAGTGCGAAGTTCGTGAGCCACGTCCGAGGTCAAACGTTTCTCGTGTTTCATATCCTTCTCGAGCGATGTGGCCATCTCATCGAATGTCTCGCCCAGTTGATCGATCTCGTCATCGCCGCGCAAGCCCGTACGAGCAGACAGATCGCCATCGCGAATTTGCTTGGCCGTGCTGGTAATACGGTGAATCGGCTTGGTGAGCATGCGCGACACGAGTGATCCGATAACGACCGAAATGCAAACTGCAACAACCGCAGCAAGGGCCATGGCGTTAAAGGTCTTCTCCCTAAACGCAGAATCTGCCTTGGTGAGCAAGGCATCGGAGCCGATGGCCCACAGCTTTACTTGTCCGACATGCTCGCCGGAAGACGTTATGATTTCGACGTTTGCAACGCTATCGGAGCCGGTGGGAGCCGACGAGACCGGACTATGCGATGCTTTTTTCCCGCTCGAGCTGCTCGACGGCGATTCGTTCTCGCGCACATCGGCGGTCGCGCTTGCCGAAGGCCATGAGTCGTCATAAACGACAACGCCTTTCTTGTTGACGACCTGCATACTCAGGTCGTCGGACACCAAACTTGATGTCGCGACCGTACGTAGCTCGCCCGCAGTCCAATTGCCGTTTTCCTCATACGACGTCGCAAGCTTTTCGGCAGCGGAATTTGCGATTTCGACGATATTGGAGCGCGTGTAATCCGAAAAGACCGTGCCCCACACAACAGAGACCACGCCCACCAGCACCAATACCGTCATGAGCGATGTCAGAGCAAAAGCAAGTGCCATGCGCGAGGGATAGCTCATCGTTGGCCGTGAATCGGAGCGAGGCGTGTTCCAACTAGCCTTGGAACCCGCCTCGCTCTCCTGCTTGTGCTTTTGTCCGATTTCAAAGCGCGCAGGTGTCATATGTGATTTCCCTATTTCTCGTCCGACTTATCGGTCTTGGCCGGAGCCTCGAAGCGATAGCCGACACCGTGGACGGTGTAGAGCCACTTGGGCTTCTTGGGATCATCGCCCAGCTTGGCGCGAAGGTTCTTCACGTGGCTATCGATGGTGCGCTCATAGCCCTCAAAGTCGTAGCCGAGCACCTTCTCGACCAGCTCCATGCGGTTGTAGACGCGACCGGGGTGACGGGCAAGCGTGGTGAGCAGCTTAAACTCGGAAGCCGTCAGGTCGACTTCCTTGCCCTCGACCAAAATCTTGTGGCCCGAGATATCGATGACCAGATCGCCGAAGTCGAGTACCTCGACGGCTGGCTCGTCGGCCTGATGGGCACGGCGGAACAGAGCGCGAACGCGCGCGACAAGCTCGCGCGGCGAGAACGGCTTAATCAGATAGTCGTCGGCGCCGAGCTCAAGACCGATAATACGGTCCTCGATCTCGCCCTTGGCAGTCAGCATGATGATGAGGACATCCGAGGTATCGCGAATGGTGCGGCAAACGCGCTCGCCGGGGATCTTGGGGAGCATAAGGTCGAGCACGACCAGGTCAAACTGATGCTTCTCGAACTCCTCGATCGCGGACTGGCCGTCGCCGACACCCACAACCCAGTAGCCTTCGCGCTCGAGATAGGCAGCGACGGCGTCACGGATTGCCTTCTCATCCTCGACCAGCAGAATCTTTTTTGCATCTGAAGCCATAACACGGCCCCCCTGTCTCAATCAGCTAAGAACAAGCCCATTTTAACGCACCTGAGCCCGCCGGATGCCACTATGACGCGGCAGCTCGGCGGGCGGTACTCACAATTACAACGCGTTTATTCCCCTGTTGGCGCCTTTTTAACCCCTCTAAGCTTAAAGAGAGAATAGGCGTGCGGTGACCGTCTCGGGTATACCCTGGCTGTTGCGCACCGTGGCGTACGTAAGAAATGAGTCCGATTTTCCCGCCGTAGCTGGATAATCGCCATATTCCAAAGCGCGGTCGGGCGACAGTAGCGAGCCATAGGTCTTGGCAGAGGTGTCGATGAGAAAATGCGATGCCTGTACCTTAACGAGATATTTATTCTTCTTGCCGGCAGCACATGCGAGCGGCTCGCGGGACAGGAAGAGGTATGGCCCTCCCTCATTACCGATATACGTGCCCATGTTGCCCAGGCTGCCCACGCCACTATAGGTCGCCTCGATAGAAAACACGAAGGTATCGCCCATATATACGGCCTCGAAAGGCGAGACTGACGAGGGAAGGACTAGCTGGGCACGTTTGGTGTTGTTGCCATCGGTCAGATCGATTGCCGTTATGCCGTAGTAGACGCCCTCGTCGTTGCGGACACGCGGCGAGATGGTCAAAATGCCGTCGCTCACGCGCGGGGCCGACGCAAAGCGGCCCGTCGATTTCCAAATTGTCTCGGCCTTGGATTCATCAAGCGAGCGACGATAGCAAAACGAATCACTACTCGTTTTATTGCCGCCTGCCGAAGGCATTTTATACCAGATGGCTGATGACCCGAACGTCGTAAACAGTGGCGGATCGTAGTCCTTGCCACCTCGATCGAGCTCAACCACGTCGCCAGAGAGCGAAGCGCCCGACAGATTTTGAGCGTAGAGCTTCCACGATGAACTGGCAAAGTTCATCTCAACCCACGCAAACACGCCGTCGCCGGCACGGACATCGTAAAAAGCATATCCCGTGCCCTCGATAGGATTCTCAATTAATGTGGTAAGCGAGCCATCGCCCAGGTTGAGCACACCGAGTGTGTTGGCGTGCAGTGCCGATGCGGGCGCCATCATTGCCGCAGCATAGTCACCATCGCAGTAGTACAGCAACGTGCCCAGCGGCAGCGTCCACGATGCCGCCGGCTCAAGATCGATGTCAACTGCCTCGTACTCATCAGTGATCGAGACAATCTTCGAATCGTCCTTGATAACCTGCGGCTCGCCAGCGGCATCATCACTGGTGCCTGTTTTTTTCGAACATCCGGCAAGCACCGTGGCAGCGCCCGCGGCAGCTCCACCGAGCACAAAGCCGCGACGCGATATTCCGTTCTTGATGTGGTCGGCGATACCCATTAGGCGATCTCGGCGCGAGCGGCCTCGATAGCGCGCGTAAGCTGATCGGCGCAAGAGGTCTTCTTCATGCCGCAGGTATTGCCGGCAAGAACCTCGATCACACGGTCAGCAGGAGCGCCCTCGACCAGTTTGGAGATGGCCTTGAGGTTGCCATCGCAGCCGCCGGTAAACTCAACGCCCAGCACCTTGCTGCCGTCATCGGAAAGGTCAAGGTGAATATTGCGAGAGCATACACCCTGCGGCTTGTAATCAAACGAAATCATGCGATCCCCTCTCAGAATGTTATTCGAGACGACTATTATCCCCGTCTTTCCCTAAATGCAACGAGGCGCTTTGCCGGCAACACACATTACCAGCAAAGCGCCCTAAAAAGCTAACGTTATGCCCGAACCTACTCGAAGCTCAGCTGCTCCAGACGATCAAAGACCGTGTCGATACGGGTGAGGAAGTCCCACGGATCAAAGATCTCGTCGAGCTTCTCCTGACTGACGGTGCAGCGCGGGTCGGCCTCGAGACGCTCCTTAAAGGTGGGGCCGGAGACACAATCCTGCACCTCGCGCCAGGTTGCCATGGCGTTCTCCTGCACAATGGCGTACGCGTCCTCGCGGGTGATGCCCGTGTCGACGAGGGCCAGCAGCACCTTGGAGGAGA
>CATVQO010000164.1 GCA_958346165.1 uncultured Collinsella sp.
CGCTCTGGGTCGGCTCGATCGTGCTGGCGGCCATGATGAAGGTCTCGGTTGACGACGAACTCATCAATGAGCTGATCCCCGTGCGCTTGCACGAGATCTACCTGGGCCGTTACCTGTTCTTTGGCGGTCTGGCCCTGCTGCAGGCAACGCTCGTGTGCGCGGGCGACATCCTGTTCTTTGGCATCCAGTGCGACAACCCGCTGCAGTTTGTGCTGGCGGGCTGGGTCGCGAGTCTCGTGTTCTCCAATATCGTCTACACGCTTACGGTGTCGTTTGGCGATATCGGCAAGGCGCTCGCCGTCGTGCTGCTGGTCATGCAGGTCGGCGGTTCGGGCGGCACGTTTCCCATCGAGATGACCGGCCCCGTGTTCCAGGCGATCTATCCGTTCCTGCCGTTTACTCACGGCATCAACGCCATGCACGCCGCCATGGCCGGTGCCTATCATATGGAGTACTGGGTTGAGCTGGGTATCTTGGCAAGCTATCTGATCCCGTCGCTGGCCCTGGGCGTCGTCTTCCGCCGTCCGGTCATCAAAGCCAACGACTGGATCATCGAAAAACTGGAGTCAACCAAATTGATTTAGTTCAGACACGTAAACGCTGTCAGAACATCGAGGCCTTCCAGTTTTACACTTTATTATGCTGGATTGCGATGCAACGCTGGTTGTTGCTACAGTAGCGGGGCGTGCCGGGGGTCCGGTGCGCCCCGTTTTTATTTGACCATGAGGCGGCACGCAGCCATACGCGTGCGGACACCACGCCCAGATTGAGTGTGAGGATGTTCCATGGCCCAATACGCTGCCAACGAAATCGAGAATATGCCCGATAGCCCTGTAGCCCGCGAAGACCTAGGTGCCGGCGGTGCCTCTCGCGGTGCCGGTGCGCGCTCGCCGCTGTTCTGGAAGGTCTTGCTGCTTTCGGTGGCGGTCATCTGGGGCTATTCCTTCACCACCATGAAGGACGCGCTCGACACCATTCCGGTGTTCGAACTGCTCTACGTGCGCTTTCTGCCTGCGGCGTTGGTCATGTTTTTCATCTTCCACAAGCGCATCATCGCGCACCTCAACGCCCGCAACCTTATCGTCGGACTTGGCATGGGCGCACTTATGTGGGCCGCCTACGCCCTGCAGACAGTCGGTCTGGCGCACACCACGGCGGGCAAGAATGCTTTTTTGACGGGCACGTATTGCATCGTTGTGCCGTTCGCGAGCTATTTTCTGAGCGGCGAAAAACTCACCCGCTATAACCTGGGCGCGGCGCTGCTGTGCTTGGCGGGCATTGGCTTGGTGGCGCTCGATAGCGTTGAATTCAACATCGGTGATGTCATTACGCTGGCGGGTGCGGTCTTTTTCGCCATCCAGATGGCGGTGACTGCCAAGTACGGTCGCAAAATGGACATCAACGTCATCACGTTTTGGATGTTTGTGGGCAACGGCGTGCTGAGCCTGGCAACGTCGCTGCTATTCGAGACCCAAGCGCCTCTGTCCGTGTGGACGCCGAGCTTTATCAGCGCGATGGCGTTTCTCTCGGTTGGTTGCACATGCGCGGCTCTGCTCATCCAAAACGTCGGCCTGGCGCATGTCTCTGCCTCGACGGGCTCACTGCTCCTTTCGATGGAGTCGCCTTCGGGCGTGCTGTTCTCGGTGCTGCTGATGGGGGAGGCGCTCACCTCGCGCCTGCTCGCCGGCTTCGCGCTCATCTTTCTTTCGATTATCTTGAGCGAGACGCATTTCGATTTCTTGCGCCGAAAATCACACCCGCAATTGTAAACAACTTGTTGCGCCGCCTTCCCAGGGCGGCATTTTTATGTCATGCCCTTACAGTTGTACCTTGCACTTTACGCTATCAAAGTGCGTGCTGCAAAAACGTTACTGGAGGGCTTCTATGGCATCAGCTCTGTCCGATTTTCAACCGCAACCAGCGCCCCAGGCCACCGCGGCGGCGCAGGCCGCTATCGGTGACGGTCTTGTCGCAGAAGCTCAGGCTTTTGCAGACGAGCTCGCTGCATGGCGACACGATCTACACCAGATGCCCGAGCTGGGTAACAATCTTCCGCAGACGTCTGCCTATATCCAGGCACGTCTGGACGAGATGGACATCCCCCATACCACGCTAGTCGACGGTTCCTGCGTCGTTGGCCTGATCGGTGCCGGTGCGGCCGCTCAGGGCAATGGCACGTGCAAGGACGAGCAGGCCGGAACGGTCATCATGCTTCGTGGCGACATGGACGCCCTGCCCGTTGCCGAGGAATCCGGCGAGCCCTTTGCATCCACCAACGGCTGCATGCACGCTTGCGGTCACGATATGCACGCGACGGCGCTGCTTGGTGCGGCTCGCCTGCTCAAGGCCCGCGAGGCCGAGCTCGTCGACGCCAATGCCACCGTCAAACTGCTGTTCCAGCCGGGCGAGGAGACCTTTGAAGGGGTACGCGCTGCCATCGCCGATGGCCTGCTGCAGAACCCGCGTCCTCAGGCGGCCTTTGCCATGCATGTCAACAGCCAGTCGCCGCTTGGCCTGGTGCTCTACGGCAGCCCGGCGCTCTCGGGCGTGTACGGTTTCCGTATCACGCTCCAGGGCAAGGGCGGCCATGGCTCGAGCCCCGAGATCTGCATCGACCCCATCACGGCAGGCGTGCATGTGCATCTGGCGCTCCAGGAGCTTATCTCCCGCGAGGTGCCGGCGGCCAAGGAAGTCGCACTTACCGTTGGTAAGTTTGCTGGCGGCTTGGCGGCCAACGTCATCCCCGACACCTGCGTGCTCGAGGGAACGCTGCGCGGCTTTGATGTTGAGCTCATGGCTCACCTCAAGACCCGCATCGCGGAGGTCGTTAACGGCGTTGCCACAACATATCGTACGCCGGCGACCATCGAGACGCTTTCGGATGTTCCGCCGCTTGTGCTCGACAGCGATATGACTCAGGCGTCGCTTGGTTATGTGGGCGCAGTGCTGCCCAAGGCGGCTTTCTTGCCGCTTTTCCATGCCATGGCGAGTGAGGACTTCGCGCTTATCTCGAGCGAGATTCCGAGTGCGTACTTTACCGTGGGCGCGGCCGTAACCGACACGGACGAACACTTTGCCCAGCACCATCCCAAGGCACGTTTTAACGATGCCGAGCTGCCGCTCGGTGCTGCGGCTTATACCGCCGTCGCTTTGGGCTATATCGCCGACCACCGGTAGCACCCAATCTTGCTACTCGTTTGTTTAAAAAAAGGAACAGTATGTCCCAGCAACGTAAGTTCTTCCCCGGCTGGCTCGTGGTGGCCTCCGGCTTTGTGATCATGGCCACGTGCTACACCATTTTCGTTAACTGCATGAGCCCGTTTCAGCCGCTCATCGTCAGCGACCTCGGGATCACGCTTGCGCAGTACAACATCTCCAATGCCATCTCCACCGTGGTGAGCGTTATCGGCTCACTTGTCATTGGCCATGTTGCCGATAAAGTAAGCGGCCGCGTTTTGGGTTCCCCTCACTGTAATCGCCACCTCTGCCGTTCTTGCCGGCATGAGCTTTGTCGGTGAGCTATGGCAGGTCTACGTGCTCTTTTCTGTTCGCTCCGTTCTGTCTGTGGCCGCCTTGGAAGCCGAATGGATGCTCGTACCATCATTCGGTTTCCAAGGCGGCCACGGGCCTACGAAATGATCCGTTTTCCTCCGTCCCCAACAGATCACGTGATCCGAAGGGGACGGAGGAAAGCGGATCGCAAACAGCGGCGGTGCGTCAGGCCGAACGAGTCCCCATACCCTCGTTCGGTCAGACGCGCCGCCGCGTTGCTGCTTTGTGCCGTATAATGTCCACTACCTATGACGCGATACAAAAGAAAGGTGTTTGCCCATGCAGGCACAGAAGGCGGAGGGAACCCGCGACCTTATCGGCGCCGAGATGCGCGCCTGGCAAAAGATGCAGCAGATCGCTGCCGGCGTGTTCGAGCCGTTTGGTTTTAAACCTATCGAGACGCCCGCGATCGAGCAGGTGGACGTCTTTGTCCACGGCATCGGCCAGTCGACCGACGTCGTGCGCAAGGAGATGTTCCGCGTGTTTAGCGGCGCCAACCTGGAGCGCGTCTTTACCGAGGGTACCGATACCAAGCTCAAGCCCAAGCAGCGCCTGGCACTTCGCCCCGAGGGCACGGCCGGCGTGGTGCGCGCCGTCGTCGAGAACAACCTGGTGCCCCAGGGCTCCACGCCGTTTAAGGCGTACTACGCCGAGGCCATGTTCC
>CATVQO010000165.1 GCA_958346165.1 uncultured Collinsella sp.
CGCATGAGCTGCTCGAGCTTGCCGTCGACCTCCTCGAAGGTCCAGGACAGGTGCTCGGCGTTCTGGCTCATCTCCAGGCCGGACACGAGCACGCCGCCGGCGTTGGCAGCCTTACCGGGCATAAAGGCGACGCCGTTCTCCTGGAAGTAGGTCGTGGCCTCGATGGTCGTGGGCATGTTCGCGCCCTCGCCGACCACCTTGCAGCCGTTGGCGACGAGCGCCTGGGCGTCCTCGAGCAGCAGCGTGTTCTCGCGTGCGCAGGGCAGCGCGATGTCGCAGGGCAGCTGCCACACGCCACGGCCGTCGCCCTCGTGCCACGTGGCATTGGGCTTCTCGTCGACATACATAGCGAGCGTAACGCCCTTGTCGTGGCCGGAGCGCTTCTTGTTGTAGACATGCTCGAGCACGGTGTAGTCGATGCCGTCGGGATCCTCGACCCAGCCGTGGGTGTCGGAGCAGGCCAGCACCTTGCCGCCGAGCTGGGCGACCTTCTGGACCGCGTAGATGGCGACATTACCGGAACCGTGAACGACGACGTTCTTGCCCTCGAAGGAGTCGCCGCGGCTCTTAAGGTACTCGTCCACAAAGTAGGCCAGACCGTAGCCAGTGGCCTCGGTACGGGCGAGCGAGCCGCCAAAGGAGAGGCCCTTGCCGGTGAGGACGCCGGTCCACTCGTTGGTCAGGCGCTTGTACTGACCGAACAGGTAGGCAACCTCGCGGCCGCCAACGCCCAGGTCGCCGGCGGGAACGTCGGTGTTGGGGCCGATGTGGCGATAGAGCTCGGTCATGAAGGACTGGCAGAAGTGCATGATCTCGTTGTTGGACTTGCCCTTGGGGTCAAAGTCGGAACCGCCCTTGCCGCCGCCCATGGGAAGGGTGGTCAGGCTGTTCTTGAGGATCTGCTCCAGACCCAGGAACTTGAGCATGCCCAGGGTGACCGTCGGGTTAAAGCGCAGGCCGCCCTTGTAGGGTCCAATGGCAGAGTTGAACTCGACGCGGTAACCGCGGTTGACTTGGACCTTGCCCTGGTCGTCGACCCAGGGGACACGGAACATAACGATGCGCTCGGGCTCGACGAGGCGCTCCAGCAGGGCGGCCTCCTCGTACTCGGGGTGGGCGTCGAGCGCCGGCTGGATGGTGCCGAGGATCTCGGTCGCGGCCTGGATGAACTCAGGCTGCTCGGGATAGCGGGCCTTGAGCTCGTCGAGAACTTTCTGCGTGTAGCTCATGCTTCCTCCAATGATGGGAAACGAAAATGTTGGTCGCGGCACCCTATGCGCCGCGAACTTTATCGAGTATGGATAATATCGCACTGTTGCAGCAAAGTTTCGCATAAGCCGACGAGCGGATGTTTCGTTTTGATTACGATGCAGGTAGAAGCGTTTTTGAGTGCCTGACGTGCAAAACCCGTGTTTCAAACCTGTTTCGTCCACGTGTTCTAAACCACCACATTGGGGACAGGCACCTTTGTGGTGGTGTTGGTGGTTAGAGGACGAGCTGGTGGTAGTCGGCGGGGGTTACGCGGCCCTCGGTGGCGGCGCGGAAGGCGGCGAGGGCATCGCCCGAGAACGGCATGGCCCAGCACAGCCCGCAGCCGGCGGTGATGGAGCCGGGCAGCGGCATGATGCGCCCGGGCACACCGGAGGCAAGACACAGCTGTTCGCATTCCATCACATCGAAGGTGCTGTCGAACGACACGATGATTTTGCGTTCGTGGTCGAGGGCATCACCGGACGGGCCTTCGCGGTGTGCATCGCGATACGCCGCGGCGGCCGCTTCCTCTTCCGCAGTATGTCCACAGCCACCGCAACCGCAGGTACAGGGTTCGGACCCGTCGCAAGTGCAAGGTTCTCCCGTGTCGGGACAAATATCGTGAGACATGGCAACTCCAATCGTCTAGGCGAGTAACTCGGCCGCCGAAAACTCCTCGGGCGTATTGACGTTCTCGAAGCAGAGCGTCGAGCCGGCGGCCTTAACGATCTGCGATTCATCCATATAACCAGCCTGAACGCGATTGATCAGGCAGCGAATGCGCTGGCGGTCGCAGGCGAGCAGCTCATGGGCAACCGGCGCACAAGCGTCACGGCGCCAGACGGCGCAAAGCGGCTCAATCCCCCGCTCCTCGCGCGGCACGCACACGTCGAGCGCCTCGGCTTCAACACGATCGACAAGCGCGCCAATGAGTTCCGGCGAGACAAACGGCATATCGCAGGCGACGATCGCCACGAGCGGCAATCGGGCCGCGGCCAACGAGCTCGCGATGCCGCGCATGGCGCCCGCCGACCCTTCAAGGTCAGCCACCACACGCGGCACCAGGCCGCCAAACGCGTGCTCCTCAAGATGGGCAAGCTCGCTGGGACGCGAAGTCGTCACGACCAACTCGCCGGCAACTGGCGCCAGCCGACCCAGAACACGCTCGATGAGCGGCTCACCGCAAAACGCCATGCGCGCCTTATCGCAGCCCATGCGCGACGACAACCCGCCCGCCTGGACAACACAAGAAAGATCGGCCCGTCTTACGGTAGTCATACGGCAAAACACCTCCATCGGCATGCTCGAAACCCGGTGCACGAAGCTAAATACAGCCACCGAAATAGCAGCGCTACGAAAAGCTCGTGCAAAAACAAAACAGCGCCTTTGCGGCACGCAGCAAGACCGCGAGCACAAAAGCGCTGGTAGCGTATGGCGGGAACGTATGTGAATCGAACACATCCAAGACGTTTTGCACGCCTCGCAACGGTTTTGAGGACCGCGGAGCCCACCGGAGCCCATCCGTTCCCAAGTGCGGCGGTATTTTACCAAACCGAGCAGCCAATCTAGCGCAGGGAGCGCAGGCCGCCGGCGTCCTTGTCGAGCACCGTAAAGCGCACGGCATCCAGGTGCTCCAAGATGCTGATGGCGCGTTTGCGCGACACACCCAGGGCCTCGCGCAGTACGCTCGTGGTGGCAGCACCGCCGGCTGCCTCAATGGCGGCGGCAACAAGCTCGCGCGCATGGGCCTCGGCGGCAGCGGACAGGGCAACGTCGCGCTCGACCTTAACGATCGAGCGATTGAGCGAAAGCTCGCGCAGGGCACGCGTCATGGTGTCGCGATCGAGCTGCAACTGCTCGCCCACCTCGGGCAATATCGGTGCATCGAGGCCGGCTTCGTCCAGCAAGGCAACGATCCGATCGCAAGCCTCTCGCACCACGCGTGCGGCTGCGGCGGCCGAGTGTGGATCGAAAACCTCGGCGCCCTCGGAGGCACACACGCCGCGCGAGCAGCCCTCGGCAATCAGGGCCGCGGCAACGCCATCATCAGCGGCAGGCCACGCAGCATGGGCAACGGCGCCGGGCGTAAAGCCCGTCTCCTTGGGAGACGCCGCGTGCATGGCTGACAGGGTCGCCGCCAGTGCATCCATCGCAGCGTCAAGCACCACGGCGTCCGCCAAGTAGTCCGCATCACCCACAGCAAGCTTGCGAACAGAGCCCTGCGACACCAACCCGCGCAGTGCGGCATCGACCTCGCCGACACCAAGATCCAAAGCGTCGGCAACATCAACCGCCGTAACTGGCAGCATCTGCAGCGCCAGCCAAGCGCCCACACCGCCCGCGGTATCGCCGGACTCAAGCGCCGCAAACAGTGCACGCTCGCCAGCAGAAAGCTCGCGCGAGCGACGGCAGCGCGAAAGCAGCACGCGCCCGCCGCCGATGAGCATAACGGGCGAATACGACAGCACCACGGCATGGTCTCCGGCACACAGCGGCAGCGGGTCCTCCAGGCGCACCTGCACGGTACGGGTCTCGCCCACCGCCATGGGGGCCTCGCCCTCCAAAAGCATGATGCGGCCGACGACCTCGGCCGTGCCGGCCATCACATGCACACGCGCGCCCGACTCGAGCACGCGCGGCTTGGTGCCCTCGCGACCTAAATACGTAAACGCCATCATAAAGCGCAGCGTCTGGCCAAAGCGACCCTCCACGCCGAGCATCTCACCGCGATCGAGCGCAGCGACGCCACCGCCCACCAAGTTGAGCGCCACACGCTGACCGGGAAGCGCCTGCTGCGTGTCGCCATGCACTTGGATCCCGCGTACGCGGCAGGCCGTGCGCGACGGCAGCGCGACGAGCTCATCGCCCACCGCAACCGGCGCATCGTGCAGTGTCCCTGTCACGACGGTGCCGGCGCCCTTGATCGTAAAGCAGCGGTCAATCGGCAAGCGCG
>CATVQO010000166.1 GCA_958346165.1 uncultured Collinsella sp.
CTTACCGGGAGGTTGCTATGTGGGCATACGAGACGACGTTCTATCAGATCTATCCGCTGGGCTTTTGCGGAGCTCCGCGCGAAAACGCCGCCCCCGTTGCCGAGGATGAGCTCGCCCAGGCCGCCGATGTCGAACCCAACCCCGATGCTCCTATCATGAAGATTGCCCAATGGGCCGACTGCCTGCAAAAACTCGGCGTTGGCGCTGTGCTCATCAACCCGCCGCTCGAGTCCGATAGTCACGGCTACGACACGCGCAGCCTGCGCCATATAGACCGTCGCCTGGGCGGGGATGCCGACTTTGCCGCCGTATGCGACACGCTGCACGCCCATGGCATCCGCGTGGTGCTCGATGCCGTCTTCAACCACGTCGGTCGCGGCTTTTGGGCCTTCCGCGATGTGCAGGAGCGCAAGTGGGATTCGCCGTACAAGGATTGGTTTCACATCAGTTTTGACGGCGACTCCTGCTATGGCGACGGCTTTTGGTACGAGGGCTGGGAGGGTCATTTTGAGCTTGTGAAGCTCAACCTGCAAAATCCCGCTGTGGTCGATTACCTGCTCGAGTCTGTGCGCCGTTGGGCCGACGTCTTTGGCGTCGACGGCCTGCGCCTGGACGTCGCCTACATGCTCGACCGCGACTTTATGCGCCGCCTACACTCCTTTACCCGTGAGCTCAAGCCCGGCTTTGTGCTCATCGGCGAGACGCTCCACGGCGACTACAATCAGATCGTCAACGACGAGATGCTCGACTCGTGCACTAATTACGAGTGCTACAAGGGCCTGTATTCCAGCTTTAACTCGGTCAACATGTTCGAGATCGCCCATTCGCTGCACCGTCAGTTTGGCGGCGACCCTTGGTGCATCTACCGCGGCAAACATCTGCTTTCGTTTGTCGACAACCACGATGTGCCGCGCCTGGCAAGTATCCTCACCGACAAATCCTGCCTGCGTCCCGCCTATGGCATGCTCTTTGGCATGCCGGGCATCCCGTGCGTCTACTATGGCAGCGAGTGGGGAATTGCTGGCGAAAAGGGCGGCCCCGATGGCGACTGGGCGCTGCGACCTGCGCTCAATGAGCCTGCGCCCAACGAGCTGACGGCGTTCATCACGCAGCTTGCGCACCTTCGCTCGGCCGACGACGCGGCTGCCCGTGCTCTCAACTACGGTGCCTATCGCAACGTGGTGATCCAGAACAAGCAGCTGCTGTTCGAGCGCGCCTGCGACGACGCGGCGGTGCTCGTGGCGGTGAATGCCGTGGGTGAGCCTTACACCTTTGGCGCCGGCGAACTCAACGGCTCCTTCGTCGACCTGCTTGCCGACGATGCGCCCACGGTCGAGCTGACGGGTACCCTTGAGCTTGCACCCTACGAGGTGCGCTATCTGTTGAGAGCCTAGCCCATGGCCGTGTCTGACGAGGGCTATCAACATATTGAGCATGGGTTTGAGCCCGTGTTTGACGAGCACTCGCGCGTTTTGGTGCTCGGGTCGTTTCCCTCGGTGCTTTCGCGCGCCAATGCCTTTTATTACGGCAACCCTCAGAATCGCTTTTGGCGTGTGATGGCCACGTGCCTCGGTATGCCTGTGCCGCCCAACGAGGGCGATCCTTTGGCAAGCGGTGAGCCCGCGACGCTCGATGCCTCCATTGCCGCCAAGCGGGCCATGCTGCTGAACGGCGGCGTGGCCCTGTGGGATGTGGTCGAGAGCTGCGACATTAAGGGCTCGAGCGACGCGAGCATCCGCAACGTTGTGCCGGCACATATCGAGCGCATTACCGATGCCGCGCCGATTGAGGTCGTTGCCTGTAACGGCGGCACGGCAGGGCGACTCTACAAACGCTACTTGCAAGATCGGACGGGGCTGCCTGCCATCGTCCTGCCCTCGACAAGTCCCGCCAATGCCGCCTGGCGCCTGGAGCGTCTTGTCGAGCGTTGGCACGAAGCCGTTGACTGGGCTGTTATTTAATTTAGATTTTTGTTTGAGCGTGGGCGCCCAGACGTTTCAGAACGCCTCGCCAGATCGGCGCGGGCACGGCTGGCTCGGCGCAAACCATGCCGTCGGCGTCGACGTTGGCGGCATTGCCGCCGCCAAGTCGCTGTGCATGCTTGACGGAGCAGCCCATGCGCACAGCGCCCACGAGCTTGTCCATCGCTTCCGAAAACGGTCGGCGCAAGAGGCCCATGCGCGGGGAGCGACGAAGCGCTGCGATGCCGCTGCCGGCGCAGATGGCAACGCCGCCACACCACAATTGGTCATGGCGCTCACATGCCTTGTGCAGGCGAACGGCGGTCCCACGCGCCTGCTCAGTGCTCTCTTGTGCGGCTCGAATCGCGGCATAGACGCGCGTTCCCGTACCGCCAAAGCGCTCAAGCGCCTGCTCGATGGCTGTCAACGTCTCATCGTCAGCCACATCTTCAATGGCCAGCACGATGCCATCGGCAACGCTGCCGGCGTCATTTGCCTTCAAGTTGACCGGGCGGGGGAGTGCGGTGCCGGAAAGCTGTGCATAGGCGGCGATGGCATCCTGCAGGTCCCAGAGCAAAAACTCAAGATCGGCACTATTGGGAATGCTGATATACGCAATGGTTTGCAGCGTTTTTGGTACATCGCTGCGCGCGGTCGGCTCCATGCTGCCTCCTTTCCGGTTGGTTTCCGTTTAGGTTACACCGTCCGGCGGCGCCCCGCCGCGCTATCCTAGTGCAACCCTTACGAAAGGAACGCCATGCGACTGCCCATGAATACCTCGCTTGCCACGCTCAAGCCCTCCGGTATCCGCCGAATCAACGCGCTCGCCGCCCAGCACCCGGGGTGCATCGCGCTTGCGCTTGGCGAGCCCGATTTTCCCACGCCCGATGTGATTAGCGCCGAGGTGACCGCCGCACTGGACCGCGGTGACACGCACTATCCGCCCAACAACGGGCGCCCCGCCCTGCGTGAGGCGTTATCTGCCTACATGGGGGACGCGGGCCTTACGTTTTCCGCCGATGAGGTCATCCTGACCGACGGTGCGACCGAGGCACTGTCGGCAACATTCATGGCTATGCTCAACCCCGGCGACGAGGTCATCATCCCCACGCCTGCCTTTGGCCTGTACGAGAGCATCGTCGTGGCCAACCACGCCAAGGCGGTCTTTTTGGATACGGAGCCTGCGCAATTCCAGATTGACGAGGACGCACTTCGTGCTTGCGTGACGCCGGCGACCAAGGCCATCGTCATCTGCACGCCCAACAATCCTACGGGTTGCATCCTCAACGCGGCTTCGCTCGACGCCGTGGCGCGCGTGGCAGAGCAGGCGGGCATCTACGTGGTCTGCGACGACGTATACAACCGCCTGGTCTACGTGGACGGCTACGAGCGCTTTGCCCAGCGTCACCCGGAGCTGCGTGAACAGACGGTCATCATCGAGAGCTTCTCCAAGCCCTGGTCCATGACCGGCTGGCGCCTGGGCTGGCTCGCGGCAGCGGCACCCGTCATCGCCGAGATCGCCAAGGCTCACCAATACTTAGTATCGAGCGCCGTCTCCTTCGAGATGGACGCCGCAGCCCGAGCCCTGACCGTCGACCCAACCCCCATGCTCGAAGTCTACCGAGCCCGTCGCGAACGCGTACTCGCGGCCTTAGACGCCATGGGCCTCGACGTAGTAGAGCCCGCAGGAGCCTTCTACACTTTCCCGAGCATCAAAAAGTTCGGCCTAACCAGCGAAGACTTCTGCATCAAAGCCATCAAAGAGGCAAACGTAGCCCTAGTCCCGGGCGACTGTTTCGGAACCGAAGGCCACATCCGCCTAAGCTACTGCGTCTCCGACAAAGACCTAGACGAAGGCCTCCACCGCCTGTCCACCTTCATTTCGACCTTATAGTCCTCAGGGACGCAACACATCAGCCCACCGACCCAAGCATTATGAGCGGGGCGCGCCGGCCAACGGCAACCCTGGCTGTCCCAAAGTCAACACAGGTCGCGCCGCCAAAGGCCAGGCGCAAGCTTTTCGTAGATTCCGCACGAGCCGAAGAGCACTAAATGTGCTCTTCGTGCGAGCCCAGGACCTGACCGAGCGAAAAGCTTGCGCCTGGCCTTTGGCGGTGCGACCGAGATGGTGGAATTGTGTGCAGCCAGGGTTGCCGTTGACCGACGCCGGGGTCCCCGCCATAATACTTTCGGTTCACGCACGAATCC
>CATVQO010000167.1 GCA_958346165.1 uncultured Collinsella sp.
ATCTGCTCCTCGGTGGGCTCGGGGTCCTCGGCGATGAGCGCTGCACCCGCCATGACCATACCGGGGATACAAAAGCCGCACTGCACGGCGCCCACGGCGCCAAAGGCGTACACAAACGCCTCGCGCACGTTCTCGGGCAGGCCCTCGACAGTCACGATGTCGCGGCCGGCGGCAAGGGCGGTGGTCAGCACGCACGCCTTGACGGCCGCACCGTCCATATGGATGGTGCAGGTGCCGCAGGCGCCCTCGGAGCAGCCGTCCTTGGCGGAGTGAATGTGCAGGTCGTCGCGCAGATAGCGCAGCAGCGGTTTGTTTTGGGTCGTCGTGTGCTCGACGCCGTTAACGGTAAAAGTGAATTCCTGTGCCATGGTGATTCCCTTCTACACGCCGGCGGCGATACCGGTGCGGTCGTGGATGGCGCCATGCGGGCAGACGACGGCGCACATGCCGCACGACAGGCAGTCCGTGCCGTCGATATGGGCGCAGTTGTCCTCGATGCGGATAGCGCCGGCAGGGCACTTTTTGGCGCACATGCCGCAACCGATGCAGCTGGTGTCGCAGATCTTGCGCGCAATGGCGCCCTTATCGGTGTTGTTGCAGCGCACCAGGATGTTCTGGTAGCCGGGAACGAAGGCAATCACGCGCTGCGGGCACGCCATGCCGCACAGGCCACAGCCCGTGCACTTGGAGCGGTCCACGCGGGCGACGCCGTCGACCAGCGCGATGGCACCGTGGGGGCAGGCCGTAACGCAGGCGCCACAGCCAATGCAGCCTTCGCTGCAGCGGGCGTCGCCGCCTGCGGAAGCACAGCCGCTTCCGCAGGCAACGTAGGCCACGTGATGTTGAATGGATTTGGCCATAAGAGACTCGCCTATTTCTTAAGAAGGTACGAATAGTTGTCGCGCACGGCCCTGATGGTCAGGCGGACGGCCTCGGGCAGACCGGTGTTGACGGCATCGACCGAGACGGTGCGGACCGTGCCGGCGACGCGGACCTTAAAGTGGTCCTCGTCCACGGCCAGGAAGCCCTCGTTCTCGGAGTTCTCCATGTCCTCATCGCTCCAGAACAGGGTGAGCTTGTCCTTGTAGGGACGGCCCTCCTGGTAGGGGCAGAACACGGCGCAGTTGCCGCACTCGTTGCACATACCGTCGACGTGGACGACCTGATGCTTGGCCAGGCCCGGCACCTTAATGGCCACGTTGGCGCGGTTGGGGCACACGTCGCAGCAGACCTCGCACACCGAGCCGCAGCCCAGGCAGCGGGTCTTGGTGCAGTTGCGCTTGTCGCGGCACAGCGACCCCTTGCGCTCGTAGCAGGTGCCCTCGCGGCCAGCCTGCTCGTTGCAATCGGCGTACTTGTTAAAGTCCACGCCGGCGATGGCACGGGCGACCTCGGCGGCGTCGGCAATAGCCTCGACCACGGTGGCAGGACCGCGACGGCAGTCGCCCGCAGCCCAGACGCCCTCGACGCCGGTGGAGGTGGCGGCAAGGCGGCCGCGACGGTCGTGCTCAACGCCCGCGGCGTCGTACAGGCTGGCATCGATGCCCTCGCCCACGGCGCAGATCACCGTGGTGGCGGGAAGCTCAACGGTCTCGCCCGTGGCGACAGGGCTGCGACGGCCGCTTGCATCTGGCTCGCCAAGCTCCATAACATCGCAGGTCAGCACGGCGCCGTTAAGTGCCTTGGGCGCCAGCAGCTCGCAGAACTCAACGCCATCGGCAAGAGCAAGATCGAGCTCTTCCTCGTCGGCGGGCATCTGCTTCTTGGTGCGGCGATACACCAGGCGCACGTTCTTCACACCAGCCAGGCGCTTGGCCACGCGGGCCGCATCCATGGCGGTGTTGCCGGCGCCAATGACGACGACGTCCTCGCCCAGCTCGAGCTTCTCGCCCTTCTTGGCGGCCTCGAGGAACTCCAGCACGTCGAGCTCGGCACCCTCTCCCAGGCCCGCAGAGCCGGGCATCCAGGCACCGGTGGCCACGACCACGTCGGTAAAGCCCTGGGCCTTGAGCTCATCGATGGACTTCACGCGAGCATTGAGTTGTACCTTGGCACCAAAGGCCAGGCAGAGCTCTGCATCGTGGGAGATATCGTCGCTGGCGATACGGAACTCGGGGATCACATGACGGACCACGCCGCCGAGCGAATCGCGGGCCTCAAAGATAGTGACAGGCACGCCGGCGCGCGTCAGGAAGAACGCCGTCGCCAGGCCGGCCGGGCCGCCGCCGATAACGGCAACGTTGCGCTCGCCGTCGTTGGCGATGGCCTGGGTGCGCAGCTTGGGCAGCACGGCGGTCATGGCCTCGCGGGCGGCCTTGAGCTTGCTGGCGCGGATCTGGGCGCCCTCGGGCTCGTAGAACGCACGCTCGCAGGCACGGCCGCAGGGATGCGGGCAGATGGTGCCGGTAATGAACGGCAGGGCGTTGCGCTCGACGATGATGTTGAGGGCGTCCTCGAAGCGGCCCTCGTCAACAGCCGCCAGGTAGGCGGGAATATCCTGCTGGATGGGGCAGCTCGTGCGGCACGGCGTGGTAAAACAGTCGGAAAGCGGGCTCTTGCCGGCGACCTTGCGATCGGGCAGCGGGCGCAACGGCTTCTTGTAGAGCGGGTTGGTGAGCGAGTCGGTCTGAATCGCGGTCACGGCCTCGAGCGAGACGCCCGCGAACGGCTTGCCGTCCAGATCGGTGAACTCGCCAGTCATCTGGCTAAAGCGCTCGTAGCCACCGGGCTTGAGCACGTCGGTCGCCAGGGTGACGGGCCAAATGCCGGCATCGTACAGGGCACGGATGTTGTAGACCGTGGCGCCGCCGGAGTAGCTGATGCGCAGTTTGCCATCGAACTGCTCGGTAATGCGGCGGGCAGCCTCGATAGTCAGCGAGAACAGCGAACGGCCGGACATGTACATCTCGGTGGAGGGCAGCTCGTTTCTCGTCACGTCGACGGGGAACGTGTTGGTCAGCTTGACGCCAAACTCCAGGCCGCGCTCGGCGCACAGGGCAATCAGGCGCTCGAACATGGGCACGGCATCGGCCCACTGCAGGTCCTCGCGGAAGTGCGTGTCATCGAAGACGATGTAGTCAAAGCCCAGCTCGTTCAGACGCTGGCGGGCAAACTCATAGCCCAGCAGCGTGGGGTTGCACTTGATGTAGGTGTTGAGGCCCTTCTCGGCGATCAGATAGGTCGCGATGCGCTCGATCTCCGCCGGCGGGCAGCCGTGCAGGGTAGACTCGGTGATGGAGTTGGACACGCGTGCCGGGATGGACTCGACAAATGCGGCGTCGACATGCTCAAACTTGTCCAGGTTAGCGAGCGCCCAGGTGCGGCACTCGTTCCAAACCTCGGAGCCGCTGGCGTCCTTCATGCCCTCGATGTAGGCGTCGACCTTGGGGCTCTTGATGCCCTCCAGGTCATAGCCCACGGACATGTTGAAGACAAAGCCGTCCGGGCTTCCCAGGCCGTACTCGCGAGCGATGAGGTGGCAGGCGAACCATGCCTTCACGTACTCGGCAAAGGCCTGCGGAACCTCGAGCTCGGTCGACCACTCGCAGTTGTAGCACTCGTCCTGTGCCACGATGCAGGGCTTGTTCACACACTTGGAGAGCTCCTCGCCGTCCATAACCTGAACGGTCTTGAGCTCAAAGAAGCGGGAACCGGCCACGTAGGACGCCACGATGTTCTGGGCAAGCTGTGTATTGGGGCCGGCGGCCGGGCCAAACGGAGTCTCGATGCGCTCGTCAAAAATGGGAAGCGCGCCCTCCTGGTTGGTCGTGACCATCTTGCGCACGCCAAAGATGGCGCCCTGAGTCTTGTGCTCCTCGATGATCCAGTTCATCAGCTGCGAAAACGGGATCGGCCTCATGATGTCGCTCATAATGAGCTCCTCTCTGTAACGCCCGGCGAGACCGCGCGGCGGGCGCAAATACGGTGTAGCGCTAGCACAGCGCCGGCGACCCCGCGGAGGTCGCCTATACGCGCGTCGGATGCGGCGAAACATCCGACGCGCGTGAATCTACTTGTGAATTAGTAGGTGCGATCGTTGAGCGTGCTCCAGAGCTTCTTGGACTCAGCCATGGTCCACGCGTTGATCTTGTCCTCATCGATACCGACGAACTCGCGATCCTTGTACAGGACGCGGCCGTTGATGATGGTGGTGCGGCAGTTTTT
>CATVQO010000168.1 GCA_958346165.1 uncultured Collinsella sp.
TGGACGCTCTTGATGGTGCCCATGCGCTCGACGACGCGGGTGCGGCCCATGTTGGCCTTCACCTTGACGCGATCGCCCACCATATCGGTCAGCTTCTCGTGGATGTCGTCGACGTGATTGACTTCCATCTCTTCCATGAACAGGGCCTCCAGAAGGTGCAATTCAAAAAGGGGATAATACCCCTAAGATAGACAAAACTCTAATACTATAGCACCCTGTTGCGACCACGCGCAAGTAGCTAATTTGGCTACTTACAGATTGTCGGTATCGAGGACGATGGTGAATGGGCCGTCGTTGACGAGGTCGACTTTCATATCGGCGCCAAAGATGCCATGCGCCACGTGTTCGACATCTTGACGAACGAGCGTCAGGAAGTACTCGTAGAGCTCGTTGGCGACATCGGGGGCGCCGGCATCCGTAAACGATGGGCGGCGGCCGTGACGGCAATCGGCGAACAGCGTGAACTGCGACACTACGAGAACCTCGCCGTCGACATCGGCAAGTGCCAGGTTGGTCTTGCCGTTCTCGTCCTCGTTAATGCGCAAGCCGCGGAGCTTGCCCCACAGCTTATCGGCCTCGGCGCGCGTGTCGCCGTGGCCCACGCCCAGCAGCACCAGATAGCCGCGCCCAATTTTGCCCACGCACTCGCCGTCGACCGTCACGCCGGCGTTGAGTACGCGCTGCACCACCGCACGCACGGCCTACTCCTCGCCCGTCAGTTTGGCGGACAGATGCTCGAGCGCGTGGAAACGATGGCTGATGGCGTTCTTCTCGTCCGCCGTCAGCTCGGCCATGGTCTTGCCCGGCGTGTCGACCGGCAGGAACAGCGGGTCATAGCCAAAGCCGTGATCGCCGCGGCCCTCGTGTGCGATAACGCCCTCGCAGGCGCCCTCGCCATAGGTGACCAGACCATCCGTGTCGATAAGCGCAACGACGCTCATAAAGCGCGCGGTGCGGTCCTCGTCCGCCACGCCTTCCAGGTTAACGAGAAGCTTGGCGTTGTTGGCGGCATCGTCTCCGTGCACGCCCGCATAGCGCGCGCTATACACGCCCGGCTCGCCGTCAAGCGCGTCGACGACCAAGCCAGAATCGTCGGCGATGGCCATGAGCCCCGTCTCTTCGACGGCAGCCTGCGCCTTGATGATGGCGTTCTCCAAAAACGTCGTGCCGTTTTCCTCGGGGTCCTCAAAATCGCCCAGCTGGCCGAGCGCCACAAAGCGAACCTCGGGCATGACCTTGCCCAAAATGGCCTCGATCTCGGTGAGCTTGTGGGCGTTGCCCGTTGCCACGACAATGGTCGCCGCCGGGTCGAGGGTGTCGATGTCGATCTTCTCAAGTGCCATGAGTGGTCTCCTTGTCCGTATAGCAAAGTCACGTAAAAGGGACCGGTCCGTCGGCATCTCCCCTTTCATGTGGCATCAACCTTATCTATCGGCGTTTCCGCAGATAAAACCTGCCAAAATAAACCTGTCCCTTTTTGGCAGGTTAGGCGAGGACTTGGCGCTGGAGCTCGATGAGCTCGGCAATGCCCTTGTCGCCCAAATCGAGCAGGGAATTGAGGCGCTTGCGGTCGAAGGGCGCCTGCTCGCCAGTGCCCTGAAGCTCGATCATCTCACCGGTATCGGTGGCGACAAGGTTCATGTCGACCTCGGCGTGACTGTCCTCGGAATAATCCAGGTCGAGCAGGGTGTTGCCGTCGACAACGCCCATGGAAATCGCGGCGACCTGGCCCGTGAGCGGGATGCGCTCGAGCTTACCCGCCTCGACCCACATGGCAAGGGCGTCGTGCAGCGCCACCCAGGCGCCGGTAATGCTCGCCGTTCGCGTGCCGCCGTCTGCCTGAATCACGTCGCAGTCGACGGTAACGGTGTACTCGCCGAGTGCCTTCATGTTGACGACGGTACGCAGGCTGCGGCCGATCAGGCGCTCGATCTCCATGGAGCGGCCCTTGCGGTTGGCATGCTCGCGCTTGCAGCGCTTGCCGGTCGATGCCGGCAGCATGGCGTACTCCGCCGTTACCCAACCGGCCTTGGCGCCCTTGCGCCAGCCCGGCACGCCCTCCTCGATGGTGGCGGCGCACAGCACGTGCGTATCGCCAAACTCGGCCAGGCACGAACCGTGGGCGTGCTTCATGACGCCGCGGGTAAGCTTGATGGGGCGCAGCTCATCGGCGGCGCGGCCGTTGGCGCGATTGACCTGCATATACTCCATGGAAAAATCCTTTCGGCAAAAGGTGAAAGTGAGCCTTTGGTCGGTGACCTTTTATCTATTTCAGTTCGTCGATATCGATATGCTCAATGCTCTTGAGCGGCTGGCCAAAGATAAAACTGCCCGCCACCGCAAACTCGGCAATGTTATCGGCCGTCGTTGCAAAACGATGCTGCGGCTCGGCCGCGTCGCCCGCCAGCTGCTCGCGGCGCGTGAGAATATCGGTCAGCTCGCGCGTGGTCTCCTCGGCGGAGCTCACCACGCGCACTCCGGGACCCAGCGCATGGCGAATAGGCCCCACGAGCAGCGGAAAATGCGTGCAGCCGAGTACCACGGTATCGATGCCGTGGTCGCGCAGCGGTTCAACCGTGGCGCCGACCAGCGCGCGTACGGCAGGCGTATCAAAGATGTCCTCGTTCTCGAGCCACTGCTCTTGCAGATGTGCGCCCGAGGCGAGCTCGTGCTCAACGACCTCGACAAAGCTCGAGGCAGGGCAGCCGTATACGTCGACGCCGGCATCCAGGTCCTGAATGGCACGCGTGTAAGCGCCTGAGCGAATGGTGAGGTTGGTGGCGAGCACGCCCACCCGGCGCGTGCGGGTGCTGTTGATTGCCGCGCGTGCGCCCGGTGCAATCACACCGATGACGGGGACGTCGAGCACCTGCTGGGCCAAACGCAAGGCCGCAGCGGTCGCCGTATTGCAGGCGATGACCATGATCTTGACGTCGTGCTTCGACAGCCAACGGCCCGCCTGCAGTGCAAACGAGCGCACCTCGTCCTCAGTGCGGGTGCCGTAGGGGCAGCGCTTGGTGTCGCCGAAGTAGTAGACGGACTCGTGCGGCAACGCCGTCGCAATCGCGCGCGCAACCGTCAGACCGCCTAGACCCGAGTCGAATACGCCAATGGGGCGTGTGTCGCCAGCCAGATTCTCGATATCGGACATTACCTCACCAGATTCTCTCTCGAAAAGATATGGCTCAGAACGATAGGACCGCACTACGAGCGGGCCGCGACGAGCAGCTCTGCCGTTGCCGCCCAGCCGTCGACAATCTTTCCGCGCGTGACGTAGGCGTTATCGCAGGCATCCAGGAACTCGGGCGCGCCGGCGCTGGTCAAACCATTCTCGACCAGGCAGAACGTGCCCACGTGGTCAGCCATGTAGAAGTCGGACTCGGAATCGCCGAGCGCCAGCGTCTCCTCGCGCTCGATACCCAGGTGCTCGCAGAAACGTGCGATGGCAACGCCCTTGTTGAGGCCGGCGGGATTGATGTTAAACGCGCGGCCATCCTCGACGCGTTCGAGCTCGAGCGTCGTCGGCTTGGACAGATGCGTCAGATGGCCGTTGCAGGCCCAGACCAGACCGCAGCCAGCCTCGTCAAGAATGGCCTGGACCTCGTCGTCGGGCACATCGCCGCGCATGCCGACGGTGACCTCGCGGTACTTGTAGCCAGTCGACATGTCGTTGTGGTACTCGATCTTATGCGGCCAGCGAGCGAGAATCTTCTCGCACACGCCGGTCTGCTCGATCACCTGATGCGGTGTGAGGCCGCAGGCGGGGTCGTAGGGCATGTCGCCGGTCAGATACTCCCAATCGTTGGCCTTGAGATCGTACATGACCAGGCCGCCCATCTCGCCGATATAGGAGTTGAGGCCGAGCACGCGCGCGTCCTCGTGGATCATAGTACGGTTGCGGCCCGAGGTGGGGACCACCTGGATGCCGGCGCGGGCAAGTGCCACGACAGCCTCGACGAGCTTGGTCGAGGGGTTGCCGTCGTTGTCGCGCAGCACGCACGAGCCGGGTGCGAGCATCGTGGCGTCCAGGTCGGTAAAGACGTACTTAACCTTGGCAAGACGCTCGCGCATCTCGCCCGAAAGCTCAGCGACGGTCGGCAGGGTATTGTGGGACATGGTCACTCCATTACGTAGAAGGGGCTTCTGGTCTTAGGCG
>CATVQO010000169.1 GCA_958346165.1 uncultured Collinsella sp.
AGGCGCTGGCGCCGCGGCGGCGAGCGTCGATGAACACATAGACGACCGACAGCACATACAGGGCGATGATAAAGCCAACGAAGGCATAGACGACGCCCATAAGCTGCGGCGACATGAGCTCGGAGATGTACTTGGACATTACGGGTACCTTTCGGAATATTAACAGTTCGGTCAAGTTTACCACGGGGTTTTTTTATATGGGACCACGGCTAGGGGCGGGGCTGGCGCGGACACAAACATCTCAATCTGTAACAGGTGGGAGCGGGATCCAGGTCTTGATGTTACAGATTTAGACGAACGGATGACCCGCCAGACTAACGTCTCAATCTGTAACAGTAACTCGGCAAAACCAGTCCCAGATGTTACAGAACGAGACAAACCTCTGACACCAGGAACAGCAGACGAGGTCACCGATGGTCCTGAGTCTCCCCTCGTCTGCCGTTGGCGGGTGTTGCGGGGCTGTTCGCCGCATTGCCGCTGCGCTGGGGGTGTGTAGACCGTAGGATAGTCTTATTGACGGCCTGTCAACTCGTCTGGGAGGCACTGTGACAGAAACGTTTGATATCGCGATTGTCGGCGCGGGCATCACCGGATGCGCCATCGCGCGGCAGCTCGCGAGGTTTGACCTTTCCATTTGTGTGGTCGAGGCGGCTAACGATATTGCGCTAGGCGCATCAAAAGCCAACGGCGGCCTGGTGCATGCAGGCTACGATCCGGCGCCGGGAACGGTAAAGGCGCAGGTCAACGCCCGTGGTTGCGAGCTATATGGCACGTGGGCCCAGGAGCTGGGCTTTCTGTTCTGCCGAACCGGGTCGATGGTGTTGGGCTTTAACGACGAGGACCGCGCACACCTGGAGCAGCTGAGCAAGAATGGCCTGGCCAACGGCGTGCCCGAGCTATCGATCATTGGCCCCGAGCGCATCCACGAGCTGGAGCCGCGCGCCAGCGCCAATGCAACGTGCGCGTTGTGGTGCCCCTCGACTGGGTTTGTCGACCCGTTTGAGGTTGCCATCGCCGCGCTGGAGAACGCCGTGGCCAACGGGGTGACGTTTATGCGGTCCGCGTCGGTGGAAGCGATTGAAGTCGCGGGCACGGGCGACAACGCGCGCTTTACGCTGGCGACCCCCGCTGGCAACGTGCGCTGCCGCTACCTGATCAACGCCGCGGGCAACGGTGCCGCGGACATCTCGCACATGGCCGGCGCCGAGGAGTTTCAGATGGTCTGGCGCCAGGGCAACATCGTAGTGCTGGACAAGGAGCCGTGCGCGCTCATGCCGCTCTACCCCGTTCCCACGCCGGTGTCCAAGGGCGTTATCGTCACGGGCACCGTACATGGCAACACCGTGATTACCGCGACGGCCGCCGTGCGCGAGCCAGGCGACACGCAGACCTATGCAAGCGATGTGAACGCGCTGCTGACGGGAGCGCGCAAGCTGGTGCCCGATCTAGACACACGCCGCGTGGTGCGCGCGTTTGCCGGCGGACGTCCGGTCATTCAGGGGACCAACGACTTCTTTATTGGGCAGTCGGACGTGGTTTCGGGACTGTTCCAGGCCGCGGGCATTCAGTCGCCGGGCGTGGCAAGCGCGCCGGCCATTGCCGAGCGCATGGAGCAGGTGCTGCGCGATGCCGGCGTGGCTCTGCGCGAACGGGACGACTGGGACCCTATACGCCGCGCGCCGGACGACTTCGACCGTGCGCCGCTCGCGCGCAAGGAAAAGCTGATTGAGTCCGACCCCGCGTGGGGGCAGATCGTCTGCCGCTGCGAGACGGTGCCCGAGGCCGAGATCGTGGCCGCAATCCGACGCCGCCCGGGCGCGGTTTCGGTCGAGGGCGTCAAGCGCCGCTGCCGTGCCGGCATGGGTCGGTGCCAGAGTGGCTTTTGCCAGAGCCGCGTGGTGGCGATTCTGGCCCGCGAGCTGGGGTGTGACCCCAGCAAGGTGCTGCTGGAGGATGCCGGATCTTGGCTGGTCGAGGGACCGCTGAAGGGGGTGCGCTAGGATGGCGACGTTTGGTATGCGCGACGATCGCGCGGAGACCGGAGCTGTAGCGTCGGTGTCGACGCAGGCGTTCGACGTGGTCGTTATCGGCGGCGGACCTGCCGGCATGGCGGCCGCGCTTTCCGCGCATAAGGCCAGCGCGCGCGTGGCTATCGTGGAGCGCGAGCAGCATCTGGGCGGAATCCTCCGCCAGTGCATCCATCCCGGCTTTGGACTATCGCACTTTAAGCAGGAGCTCACCGGCCCCGAGTATGCGCAGCGCTTTATCGACCAGGTGCGCGCGACCGACATTGCGCCGTTCTTGGACAGCATGGTGATTGGGATTGATTCGGGTGAGGGCGCGGCCGCGAGCGCGTCGGGCGTGAACGAGGCTCCGAGAGCCACCGCAGCCCACACCGTCACGCTCATGAGCCCCACTGGCATGCTGCAGCTCACAGGACGTGCGGTCGTTCTTGCTATGGGTTGCCGTGAGCGCACGCGCAGCGAGATCAAGATTCCCGGTAGCCGCCCCGCCGGCGTGTTTACGGCCGGCCTGGCGCAGCGATACATCAATATCGAAAACCTCAAGCCCGGCTCGCGTGCCGTCATTTTGGGCTCGGGTGACATCGGACTTATCATGGCGCGCCGCTGCACGCTCGAGGGGATTTCGGTCGAGGGCGTGTACGAGCTCATGCCGTACGCCAACGGCCTGCGCCGCAATGTGAAGAACTGCCTGCACGACTTTGGAATTCCGCTGCACCTGTCCACCACCGTCACACGCGTGATCGGGCACGACCGCGTGGAGGCCGTCGAGGTGAGTCAGGTCGACGAGCATCTGGCGCCCATTGCCGGGACGGAGCGCATCGTTCCGTGCGACACGCTGCTGCTTTCGGTGGGTCTGATTCCCGAGAACGAACTTTCGGTTGCCGCGGGCGTAGAGCTTGACCCGCGCACGCGCGGCGCCGTGGTGGACCAGAGCCTGCAAACGGGCGTGCCGGGCATCTTTGCCTGTGGCAACGTGCTGCACGTGCACGACCTGGCCGACAACGTGACGACCGAGTCCGAGCGCGCCGGTGCAGCCGCGGCGGCATACGCGCTAGGGACCGGCGTGGGCGCCGTTCCGGACTGCGAGCTTACCGTCTCCCCTGCCGGCATTGCGGGATACGCGCTGCCGGGGCGCATTACGGCCGTGGCGCTCACCAAGCTCAACTTCCGCGTGCGTCGGCCAGTCGATGCCGCCTGCGTGAGGATCTTGGCCGACGGCGAGGAACTGTTCGCCGGCAAGGTCCGCGCGTTTAAGCCAAGCGTTATGGAAAGCTTCCCACTGCCGGCAAAGGTGATTCAGCGCGCACTCGACTTAGGTGCTAGCGAAATTTTCCTGTCCGTCGATCCCGTCGAGGAGGCATAGACTATGAGCGATAACGTGATCGAAACGCTGCAGTTCAACTGCACGACCTGCCCATCCGAGTGCCTTCTGACCGTAGAGGTAGAGCGTGACGCAGACGGCGCCGTGGTAGAAGTACGCTCCGTAACCGGCAACAGTTGCCCGCGCGGTGATAAGTTCGCACATCAGGAACTCATCTGCCCCATGCGCGTGCTCACGACGACCATAGCGGTCTCCGGCGGCGACGAGGCCTTGCTCCCCGTGCGCACCGCCGAGGCCATCCCGCTGGCACTCCACGCCCAAGCCATGAACCTCATCCGAGGCCTAGTCGTCAACGCCCCCATCCGCATTGGCGACGTCGTGCTGGAAGACCTTCTCGGCACCAGCATCGACCTCGTCGCCAGCATGGATATCGACCGAGTCTAAGTAACTAATTAGGGACGGGCTCTTTAAGCTACCCTGCCATCCACCCTGCCCTCCTCAGTTGCGGTGGAATAGTTCCTGATTTCCGCCAAAACCCCGGCATCCAGGAACTATTCCACCGCAACTATCCTTGGAATTGGTATTTAGCTTGTGCCTACTTTAGTGCCATTTCAAAACTATGCCGGATTACGGGGCTGATTCGGAGACCCCCATCCATACCGGCAATTTTCGATTTTTGATAAGCCGTCTACCTGCACTGATAATTGTTCTCGGGGGAAGCGGGCACTGCGGGGCGCGGC
>CATVQO010000170.1 GCA_958346165.1 uncultured Collinsella sp.
CAGCCATTTGAGGTGTGCCTTGTTTCAAGGCTTGATTAGTATAACCAAGGACGCGTTCCGGTCAACCGAGAATTTTAAAAAAGTTTTTGAGCACAGCCTCGGTTCTATAAATCGGCACGTCAGAGGCATCAGCCGGCAGCAAGAAGTTTTTCACTCAGAGCCGCACGGGCAAACTCACTTGGCGTCATCCCCTCGGCAGCCGCCCGTCGACGAATGGCCTCCTTCATTCCCAGAGGAATCTTGACCGACAGCGTTGCCGTCCCCTCACCTGAGAGCGGGGGCCGTCCATGCACGATCCCACCAACGGTGTGTTCGCCATCCGGAAACTCTCCGCGCTCGTACGACTCGCACCACGCGTCAATCATTTCATCCGTTACAACCTGACCATTAGCGGCCGTATACGTCTTGCCCATCATCGACCCCTCTGCCGAGCTCGCTCGATCTCTTGCCAGAATTTCTTCTGAACCGGAGACAGGGCATGAATAATGAGCCATCCACGAATTAGTTCGACCGCAACAAGTTCCACACTTCGACCATCTGGAAGCCATCCAATGGCAAGCCATCTCGGCGGCTCGTCCTCCGACTCGCGGCGAATGCACTCAGTAACCGCGAACCAGGCACCTAGTACCTGCTTTTCCGTCAAGTGTTTTTTGGCGTTCGGATGGATCTCAACATCCATGCACCTTCTCCTCCATCTTACCCAATTTCGTATGACGAAAGTCCGCTGTCGCCAATCTCTTACGCCGGCACTTGTTGGAGGGCGGGAGGTGTAGCGAGGATTGAAGGGCGTTCCAATACCGCCCAGGCGCCGGGGCAGGAGCACATACACCAGGGACATACGTTTTCGTAGCGCGCGAGGATATTGCCGCGTGCATCGATGAAGGCGATGTCGATGGGATAGGCCATAAAACACGTATGGACCGAAGAGCAGCGTGGAAACGCCATGACGAGCGGCAGGCCGTTGGCGGCAACCGGACGCCGTCCCAGCATGCCGCGCAGGCGCACGACAAACGACTCCGCCACCGCAAACTCGGCCGGCGTCCAACCCAGCCTATTGAGTGCCCGCGCGTAGGCGATGTAGGACGAGACCGCGGTCACATGACCACCCCCGGACGCCATGGATCGACCGTCACCGCTCGCTCGTGCGACAACGTTGTCGGCGCCCCCAGCGGAACGCCAGCGATGCTGAGAGAAGTCGGCCACGGCTCATAGTGCATGGTGCAGGTGTAGGTCCTAAACGTACCGGATAGGGAGAGCAGGCCACCATCTGATGCCTCCGCGCCTTGCTCGCTCGACACTTCGATCTGCAAGTCATAGCCTTCCATGGCATTCAGAATTTGAGTCTGAACCGTCGCCGAGGCATCGGCAGAGCTTTCGTCGCCCTCCCCCTCCGACGCCACGGCGTGCGCCAACACGATGTCGGGCACCACGCGGTCGAAGCGCGCGACAGCGCTGGCAAAGATCATGACGTTGTACACGATGAGTGCCAGCACCAGCAAAACGGGCGTAACCACTGCCATCTCAACCGTCGCTTGGGCGCGCTCCTCGCGCAGACGCATGCGGATACTCATTACGACCCACCGCCCAGAGCGCCAACCAGCGTGGCGACATCGACGGTGAGCGGGATGGAGCCACCGCCGGGCAGAGGAATCTCCGCAAGTGTGAACACCGTACCGCTAATGGTGCGTTCGACTTGATATTCCAACGCCTCGCAAAGCGCCTTGGGATCGGTCACGCCCAACGGAATACTTCGCAGTTTGTCTTGCGTTTGAGAGAGACCCGCAATGTCAGACCCCGGACTCTTAATGACGTTGGCGGAATCGGTCAGCACCGGCTTTCGCAGGCGCAAGTCGCACGGCTCCAGGCCCAACGCCGCCACGGACGCCGAAACGGTATCGCCGAGCCACGATGCAATGGAGCCCAACGCACCGCCGCCCCCTCCTAGGTCTTTAATCATCTCGTCCATAAGTTCGTCGGCCGAACCTTGGATGTCTCCGTATCCCACGAGTAGCCGTCCCCAAACATCCATGACGCCGTCGAGCACGCCGGCAACGCCGCCCGAGCGTTCCTTCAATGTCGAGAAAAATCGCGAAAGCACGTTGTTTTGCGCCGTCGCCTCATCGGGGGCCAGCACCGCGGCAGAGATAGCACCGCGATCGCCAAGCCTGACTGCCGCGTTAAACGAGGAGTTAAGTTGATTGGGGCTGGTAATGTCACCCGAAACTGCAAAGGCGACCACGCCGTTACGGCCAGGTGGGGCGATACACGGGCGCTCGCCGGAAAGCGCTTTAATGGCCTGGTCAAA
Source organism: uncultured Collinsella sp. (assembly GCA_958346165.1). The sequence goes on from CATVQO010000170.1 coordinate 2,306, forward strand.
CGCATTGCCCGCACGGTCGGCCTCGTCCTCGGTCTGACGCATGAGATCAAGCTCTTTGTTCCGACATTTGACGTATTCCTCCAAGGCCTTTTTGAACTCGTCGAAGTGATATTCGAAGCCGTTTTCGATGAACGACGGCGGCATGAGGGCGCGACCCAGGGTGACCACGTCAAATTCGCACTTATCGCATACATCGTGTCCGTCGTAATCGACAACGGATGCCAACCCACCCGGCGATCCGCTCTTATAGTTAGGACATTCGGTCCCATAGTGCAGGTACGTCTTGTCGCCGTTGGTACTTGTAGGCCACATGGCATCGGTGTAGAGCTGGGTTCCCTTCACCTCGCCCGGCGTGCGCGGCAGGAATGGGATCTGAGACGAAATTTTTTCACCATCGCCTTCAATGTATGAGTGTTCGAGTTCTTCAATTGCATAGATGCAGAACGTTTTCCGCGCGACGGACTCGGCCTCCATCTTCGTGCTCGAGCCTTGAGACTTTTCATTCGCTAGGCGCCGATGGTAATAGGCCTTCGCTCGGTTGAGGGCAACCTGCGGCTCCCATGTGATACTCGAGGCATAGTGTGGATTCTCAATATCCGAAAGCTTTGCCAGACTCCCCGCGCGCTCCCACATACATGAGTACCTACCAACCGCGCTCTCATCCGACCCACCACAATCCGCCAGCCAAGCGCGCTCTTTAGCCTTCGCCGTGTCCTCAGAAGCCTTCCGCAGCTCCTCGGCCGCACGCTCTAAATCATCTGATGTGTCTTTAATGGTATCGGTCGAGATCTCTGACCCTTTGAGCGCAGCGAAGTCCGATTCGGATGTCCTGGGCACGGCAAGCGCCGTACCGGTATAGGCCACACTATCGGTATCCTGCGCCGACACCGCCTGCGTGGCACGCGCGGCGATCAGATATGGCAGAGCCGTCTCGATTTTCTGTAAGCCTTCCGATGCGCTTTTGGCAAACTTGTTGCGCGTTTTAATGATCTCAATCCCGGTGTCGACCATATTGCCGGCAACTGGTTCGGCACCTGGGATGAGGATGGCGACCAGGCCCGTCCCGATTGTGGCAAACCCCGCCAGCCCCAGACTCAAGATGCTCGCATCAACCACCGTGGCAGCCGTGTGATAGGACGACACCACATTGGCGCCTGCCAGCGCGCCGCTATCGGCAGCCACCTGGGTGTCCCCCGCGCGCGACATGCTCCATATCGCCGCCGTCGACGAAAACAGCAGTGTGAGCACCACCAAGATGACCACCGCAGAGGAAAGCGTGGTGTAGGCACCGTCTTCGATAAACAGGTCGATACCGGCTCGACCCATAAAGCCGCCTCGCTTGCGATGGCAGCTCGGACGGCGCGTCAAAACGCGTCTAGACCAGAAACGCTTAATCCCATGCAGCAATCCACGAATCATAATCTCCCTCCAGCCATTCGGGACGTGATTGATACGAGACATCGACCTTGAGCTCAACGTAGCCGCCCTCGGCGGTACCACCCATAGCCTGCGCAAACGCACCGATCACAGACAACGGCTTGACCTCGCCGGAAACGGACACGGACGAGACGCCACCCGCATCGGCCCGACCAAGCTCGATATCCCACGACAACGGCCCGCCGGCATGAAAGATCGAAACGTTGGGCACTGCGGCAAGCCGGCGGCGGGTGAACTCCTTAAGATCGTCGTCCTCCGCCGTCGTCGTGGTCATGAGCCGCGCGGTCTCGGCGGCGGCAGACTCCATGACCGCGCGCGTATAGAGCAGGC
>CATVQO010000171.1 GCA_958346165.1 uncultured Collinsella sp.
TTGCCTGGGGTAGTTAATTTGGGACGGGGCTTTTTTAGCTACCCTTTGACTGTCGGCGAATCGATGGGTGCCGGGGCAAATATGAACCGGTATATGGGGGTAGCTAAAATAGCCCCGTCCCAAATTAACTACCCTTGGGGTGGGTGGACTAAAGCTGGGCGGCGTCCTCGAGGAGAGCGTCCCAGATGGCGAGGGCGGCGGCTGCTTCGGCTACGGGGACGGCTCGGGGGACGATGCAGGGATCGTGGCGGCCGTGGACCGAGAGCTCGGCATTTTCCATAGCGTCCATGTCTACGGTCTGCTGCTCGCGGCCAATGGAGGGCGTCGGCTTTACGGCCATACGCCACATGACGGGCGCGCCGGTCGAAATACCGCCCAGGGCGCCGCCGGCGTTGTTGGATTCGACCTCGATCTTTCCGGTCTCGGCATCGATGCGATACGGATCGTTGTTCTCGCTGCCGCGCATGGCGGCCACGGCAAAGCCCATGCCAAACTCCACGCCCTTTACGGCGGGAATCCCGAACGCGATTTGAGCGATGCGGTTCTCGATGCCGTCAAACATGGGGTCGCCGATGCCCGCGGGAAGCCCGTAAATGCCGCACTCCACGATGCCGCCGATGCTGTCGAGTTCGTCGCGCGCGGCTAGGATCTCCTCGCGCATGCGGCCGGCTGCGGCGGCGTCAATGCACGGCAGATCGTTCGTAAGGATCGCCTTGCGGTCGGCCTCGCGATAGACCATATCGTCCATCGGCAGGTCGGAGATGCCGCCGATCTGCGCCACGTGAGCCATCACCCGAATACCGCGGGCCTCGAGTGCCTGCAGCGCAATGCCGCCGGCGATGCATAAGGGTGCCGTTAGGCGGCCGGAAAAATGCCCACCACCAGCGACATCGTGCATGTTGTGATACTTTACGCGCGCAGGGAAGTCCGCATGTCCGGGACGGGGCTTGCGGCGCAGCTCGGAGTAATCCTTGGAGCGCGTGTTGGTGTTCTCGATAATCGCGGCGATGGGCGCGCCGGTGGTATGTCCATCGACAACACCGGCGATGATGTGGGCGGCGTCGGCCTCGCGGCGTTTGGTCGCGGTCTCGTCGCGACCGGGGGCGCGACGGTCGAGGAAGGCCTGCAGCTGCTCCTGGTCAACAGCGATGCCCGCCGGGATGCCATCGAGTGAGCAGCCGATGGCGGGGGAGTGCGACTGGCCGAAAATGCTCAGATGCAAGACGTTGCCAAAGGTCGAGGACATGCTATTCCTCCTCGAGTGTGACCTTGCCGCCCAGCAGACGGTAGTGGTCGAAGAAATCGGGATAGGACTTGTTGACGGCCTCGGCGCCGTGGATCACGACCTCGCCGGTGGCACGGCTCGCGGCGATGGCGGCCATCATGGCGATGCGGTGGTCGTTGTGCGAATCGACCTCGCCGCCGGTAAAGGCATCGACACCCTTGATGATGAGGTCGTCACCGGCAATGCGCACCTGCGCGCCCAACGCGGTGAGCTCGCGGGTGGTGGTGGCCAGACGGTCGGATTCCTTGATGCGCAGACGGGCGCAATCGCGGATAAAGGTGCGGCCCTGTGCCAGTGAGGCCACGGCCGAGATAACGGGCACGAGGTCGGGAATGTCGTGGGCGCTCATCTCAAAGCCGGCGAGTTTGTCAGACTGCACGGTGGCGGCGTTGGTGGAGCGCACGATGCGGGCGCCAAAGCGCGAAAGCGCGGCAAGTACGTTGCGGTCGCCCTGGGCCGAGCTAAGCGACACACCCTCGACGGTGATGGGGTCGGAGCCGATGGCGCCGGCGCACAGCCAAAAGGCAGCGTTGGACCAGTCACCCTCGACGGCCACGCTGCCGGGCGTGCGATACGAGCCACTGCTCACGCGGAAGTTCGTGACCTCGGGCTGGCCGTCCCGGGCGGGAATACGCTCGACGTTGACCTCGACGCCGAAGGCCTTCATGGCCTGGATCGTCAGGTTGATGTAGGGGCGACTCTCAATGAGGCCGGTCACCTGCACGCAGGAGGGCTGGGCGAGCAGCGGGGCTGCCAGCAGCAGGCCGGAGATATACTGCGAGCTTACGTTGCCCGGCAGCACAAAGGTGCCCGGGCGCATGCGTCCACTCGTCTTGAGCGGAAAACCGCCCAGACCCTGTAGGTCGCAGCCGGCGGCGATAATCTCGTCCGAGAGCGGGGACAGCGGGCGGGCGCCAAGGCGGCCCTGGCCCACGAAGGTGGCATCCGCACCCAGCGCGCAGGCGACGGGCAACATAAAGCGGAGCGTGGAGCCGCTTTCGCCGCAGTCGAGCGTGCCGCCGGCAAGGGCCTTGAGCAGGCCAAACTCAACACTCTTCATAGTGGGATGGACCTGGAAGCCATCCTCGACGGTCTCGATGCGAGCGCCCAGTGCCGTAAGGCAACGCACCGTAGCCTCGATGTCGGCGCAGGTGGTGTTGCAGGTAACGTGCGTCTCGCCGTTGGCAAGCGCAGCGCAGATGATGAGGCGATGCGCCATCGACTTGGACGCGATGGCGGGAACGGTGCCCTTAAGCGGGGACGGGGTGATGCGGGCTAGCATGCGAATGCGTCTCCCTTCTGGCCGAGGCCCTCGGCAATGAGTTCGTGGAAAGTGGAAAGCGGCGTGCGGTCGATGCTGCAGCGGCCGATGCCGTGCGGAATCACCAGGTCGATGGTGTCGCCCGCGCGCTTCTTGTCGTGGAGCGCCTCGGCAAAAACGGCATCGGCATCTAGGTCGCAGCGGGTCTTGAGGCCATGGCGGGCGCAGAGCTCCTCGATACGACCGGGCAGTGCAGCATCGCAAATGCCGTGCAGAGCCGCGGCGCGCGTGATGATGCCCATGCCGATCGACACACAGTTGCCGTGTCCGAGCTCAAAGTGCTCGCAGGCCTCGACGGCGTGTCCGGCGCTGTGTCCAAAGTTGAGGAGCTTGCGCTGGTTGATCTCGCGCTCGTCGGCAACGACCACGGCGCGCTTGATGTCGATATTGCGGGCGATGATGAGCGCTACGCGCGCCACATCGCGGTTGAGCAGCTCCAGCTTGAGCGGGGTCTTCTCCAGCTCGGCGAAAAGCTCCGGGTCGGCGATCACGGCGTGCTTGACGACCTCGCCGCAGCCGTCGGCGAACTGCTCGGGCGTGAGGGTGGCCAGGCACCCCACGTCGGCGATAACCACGCTCGGCTGCCAAAAGGCGCCGGCCAAGTTCTTGCCGGCAGCCAGGTCGATGGCGGTCTTGCCACCCACCGACGAATCCACCATGGCGAGCAGGCTCGTCGGGATCTGCACAAACTTGCAGCCGCGCATGTAGGTGGCGGCCACAAAGCCCGCCACGTCGCCCACGACGCCGCCACCGAGTGCCACGATCACGTCGGAGCGCGAAAGCTCGTGCTCTGCCACAAACTCCATAATGGCAACATAGGTTTCGGCGCGCTTATGGGCCTCTCCGGCCTCGAAGGTGCAGATGCTCACCTCGTAGCCTGACGCCTCCAGGCTCTGCTTAACGGGCATCTGGTAGAGCGGGCCCACGTTGGTGTCCGTCACGATGACGGCCTTGGTACCGCCGGCAGTGGCGCGCACGAGTGGTCCCGCCTGCTCCAGCAAAAACGTGCCAACATGCACCTGGTAGGGGCGTGCAGTGTCGATATCGATGGTAATCGCCATAAGCTTCGGTCCTTTCGACCTGGCGTGATAGGTGGTCTAGTGGGAGGTCTCGTCGTCGAGCGCGCGCTTAATGCGGTCGCCCTCGGCAAGGAGATTCTCCAGATAGCGCTGGTCGCGGTCCTTGAGCGCACGGCTGTAGGCGCCGAGCGATTCGATCAGATGGTCGATCTCGTAGGCGAGCGCGTCGGCGTCGTCGATCATGAGCTCGGACCACATTTGCGGGTTGAGGTGCGCCACGCGGGTGAGATCGCGGTAGCTACCGGCCGAAAAGCCGTGGTGGACCTGGGCGGTGGGGCTTTTGACGTAGGCGTTGGACACCACGTGCGCAAGCTGGCTCGTGAAGGCGATGACGCGGTCGTGCTCGGCGGCGCTGGTCACGCTGAACTTGCCAAAGC
>CATVQO010000172.1 GCA_958346165.1 uncultured Collinsella sp.
AGCGCGCCTGCGAGTTCTTTGGCATCTCCAAATACAGCTTCTATAGCTACCTCAATGAGGCCAAGGCGGCGGCCGGCGACAAGTAGGCACTCGCCTGGATTGCCCCTCCCCTTTTGGGCGCGAGTTCTGGAAAGCACGAATCCAAGACTGAGCAGCTTGGGAAGTTCCATATAATCGATGTCATTAGTATTTCGAAAGGATGGAACAGAATGGCGTTGAGCAAGGCATCATGCACCGGTCGCGGATTGATTCCGGCAATTGGTGGACATGTGCACCGCATGTTCGATGAGGGTGAAGACGACCTGTTTTCGCTGAGCCTTGACGACGTGATGGATGATCGCCCGTGGACCGCCGACGAACTCATGGGCGGCGGGGCTCGCCCGTCAAGTCCCAATCCCGCACTTGCGCCTAAGCCCGCATCTGCGCCGACTCCTGCGCAGTCGCCTGTTTCGACGCCCGCGCCTACGCCCGCACCCACTTCGGCGCCCACGCCCGCTCCCCGCCCCGCAAGCGACCCGTCCGAGACGGCGGCATTTCTCGCTGCAGCGACGCAGGGCAAATCGGCCGACAGCACCGTTATGTACAGCGCCCAGCAGTTGCCTGTTCCTGCGGCACGCAAGCCTCCGGTCGCAAGGCTCGATGAGCCCGTTTTCCATCAGGTTGCCTACGATTCCTGGGCTGCAGCCGATCTGGATGAGACCTCTACCGGCATGCCGGCGCTCGACGTTCCAGTTAACCCGCTTTTTGCCGCCAACACGAGCGCCGCGGACTATGAGGGCGGTGCGGCATATTCCGATTATTCCGATGGCTATGCTGGCAACGGTCGCATCGAGACCGAGGATTATGGCACCGCATCGAGCGATTATCTCAACGATCCGTACGCTGCCACGCCCGCACCGGAATATGACCCGGAGGCCGCGTCCGCGCCGGCGTATACCAAAAGCACGGGCGAAGAGCGCTTCGCCGATTATTACGCCGAGGAAAAGGCGCTGCGTTTCTCAGAATTTCCGCAGGCAGTCAAGGTTGCCTTTATCGCCATTATCATTGCCCTGCTCGGTGTCATTGCGTTTGAGGGATTCCAGCTGTTCCGCGGCCCCACCCAAGCGGAGTCGGAAACCCAGCAAAAAGAGGACGATAACCAGTACCTGGACATCAACACCCTCAAGGGCGACCCCAACGACGGAGACGACGAGTAGCGAGGGCTGAAGGCAGCCGCAGGATCCCGCATTCAGCACCAGCTTCTAAGTGCTGTTTTGTCATCCAGCTACACTTTTCCGAAGTTTTAAGGTGCCTATTTCGACACTTTTCCGGATTTTATACTCTGTCCCTCCAGATGCGCTTTACGGTGCAGGCGTTGGAAGAAGGGCCATGTGCCGCTGGCGGCCCACATGTTCTGCAGATCAAGCTGCTCGGAGACGACTCGCGCGAGCCGTCCAGCTGGAAGCTCTTTGCCGACGGCGCGTGCGTTGCAGACGGATCCGGCGCCTTTGCCCGCGAGTGCTTCTGCGAGGGCGCCGAGGTGTTTCTGGACCTGTGCCGCGACGCCGTACGCGCAACCGAGCTGTACCAGTGGAGCCAGAGGGAGTACGAGCTGCTGAGTGCGGCCCGCAGGATCGTAAGGGTGTAGACGGGCGGACGAGCCATCGACGATTTTGAGCTGGCAAGGGCCGGGAACTAGATTCCCGGCCTTCAACCTAGCACTGCTTTATGAGATCGAGCACCGCAGGAATGTCATCGGCATTCCGAAGCGCAACGTAAGTGGGTAAGCCCGGGCCAAATCCACCCTGCGTACGCTTGTCCTGGCACATGTCCTCTGGATCCGTTAGATCATCCACACTCTTTGCCAAGCCAACGGCAATCCAACCACCGTTGCTGGTCCTGCCTTCTAGCACGGCATGCAGTTTTCGCTTGCCCGACCTGAAGCCTACATAGTACTTAGCTATGTAGGACTCCCACGAAGGGTTACCACTCAGAACGGACTCGCGCACCTCATCGAAAAGCTTCTGATTGAGCCCACCTTCGGCAAAAGTGGGGTGGTTCTCCTGCAGAGTCCAGACAGGAGCCTCGTCAGACTCCCCACGAGAAGGACGGTACTTGTCGACGACGTCTGCCGGAAGGTCGGGATACTTCCATATCTCGCACGCTTCTTTCGCCAGCTCGTCCGCGCGCTGCCCAATCTCTTCCTCACCCCATTTTTCATGCGAGACAATCGATTTGTTTAGGTAGAGCGGGCTGCACTTAAATCCGACGTCAGGCAGATTGAGCTTGTCCGAGAACGACCGGTTTGAGTACTCCTGGTTGTAGCCCGTCAGCGTAAGATTTCCCAAGTTGTTGCACAGCCTGTCGTGGACGTCTTCCCAGTTCTCACCAAGCGATTCCTTCCAGCCGTGCTCATCATCGATCGTCTGGGGCATGATGTGCTCGATCTGGTAATCGTCGGCTGAGATGGACTCCTTCGGGTGGTGCCAGTTCTCCATGCGCTCCAGGTAATAGCGCTTTTTAGAGAAGCGGTTGTAGCAGTCACGCGTCTTAAACTCCTCGACAAAATGCTCGTCTGTCGGAAAGTATGCGGTCATACCGCTGCTGTGGATAAGGAGCATCGCCGTAACGTACTCCTCGATATCGTCCTGCTGCTCGAGATTGCGATACATGCTGGCAAAGAAATTATTTAGGCCCGTGGTAAGTCTGCCGCAAACCGCTCGCCTGAACAGAAACGACTCGATAGTCTCGCAGATACGTAAAAACGCATTGCGGTTAAGTCCATTCCCCTCGTAAACCGAATAAAGCAACATTAAGAGGGGCCTTATCTGCTTCACGTCGAGGCTTACGATTCTGCCGAACACTCGGCGCAGTCCGTCGTCCTTCTCCTTACCAAGGAACAGACTGGCGTATCTATGTGCATACCCGCGCAGCTCCTTAAGCAGGCCCTCGGTGTCACCATCGTAGTCGTCGGCGAAATAGCGCTTAAACTCGTAGTAGGCCTCGTTCTCCTTCGGCATCCTATTGGGAACTTTAAGCCACAGCCAGTACCAGATAAATGCATTGAACTCGTCCTCGCCGCCTTTTCCGAACAAGCACTCGAGTGGATGCCAATAACCCTCATAAAGCTTGGTCTGTTCGTCGTTGGGAAGCGACATTAGAACGTAGTTACGGATGAGGTCAATGGGCGTGAGCGGCTTGCCCTTGGAGTTCATGGACTCAAATATGAGCTGGGCATTATCAACGCCAGCGGTGAGCTTAGTGTCGATGACCTGCACGCGGTTTAGCCCCGCCCAAAGCCTTGCAGGGTCGAATGATTTCCCGTGCATCTTTTCGCGGAAGAACGCATGGTTCTCGACAATGCGATCCGATTTTTCATCTGGCACGGGAGCCCCAGACACGATGGAGAACAGCGTCTCTTTATCGTCCTGCGAGAGCACCAGCTTGTAGCGTGCCAGACCGTTGTAGTCGTCATCGTTAAAGAGGTAATTTTTCCTCAGCGCCGAGATTTTGAGGTCGCCAAGGAAGCCAGCCTTGTCGGGGTTGCTCTCCAAATAGTCAGCCAAAGCTGCAATCATCAACGAAAACGTCGTCATGCGCTGCTGTCCGTCAATCAGAAGCACGCGCGAAATGCTCGTGGCAGAGCTCTCGGACTCGGGGATATAAAGCATTGACCCCACGAAGTGCGATACGCCATCACGACCCGCTCGCATGACGTCATCCCAAAGCACCTCGCACTCTTTTACACTCCACGAGTAAACTCGCTGGTACACGGGAATGACGAACTGCATCTTCGCCACGCCCATAAGGTCGAGTAGATTTGCCTCGGTTGCTTTCATTTGCGTTTGCTCCCTTTTCTTGTTTTACGTCACCTACCGTCAGTCCTCCACCGAACGGAGGGCGCTAAAGACGAGAGCATCGAAGCGCAGAAGCAACCGGGATGCTCATATCACTAGATTTTACAATGCTTGTTGCGAACACAATTGAACGTCTGATCGGTTCCGATGGCTCCCCCTATGAGAAGCACGTGGACACTAAGGGATGCGTTC
>CATVQO010000173.1 GCA_958346165.1 uncultured Collinsella sp.
CCCGGGGACGGACAAACCTACTCCGTCTCGCCCGGTCGAGCGCCGCGGGCCAGGGCGTCCTGGTACTCCTTGACGGCCTTGATCCTCTGCATCGGCTTGAGTCGCTCGAACATGGTGTTGCCGTGCAGGTGATCGATCTCGTGCTGCAGGCACACGCAGAACAGGTCGCCCGAGGCCTCATAGCGAATCAGGTTGGCGTCCAGGTCATACGCCTCGACGACAACGTGGTCGGGGCGCTCAATCTCGCAGCTAATGCCGGGGATGGACAGGCAGCCCTCGCTAAACGGCACCAAATGGTCGCTCTGCTCAACAATGACAGGGTTGATGAGCACGTACGGGTCATAGTCGTTCTTGTCGCTGTAGTCGCAGTCGATAGTGACAAGCTGAATGAGCTCGCCAATCTGCGGGGCGGCCAAGCCGCAGCCGCCGTTCTCGAACATCATCTTCTTCATCTTCTCGGCAAGCGCCTCGATCGCCGGGGTGATCTCCTCGATGACGGCGCACTCCTGACGCAGACGAGGGTCGGGCGAAAGTACGATTCCGTTGGCTTCCATGGCCATCCTTTCGGGTTGTTACATCAAATCATAAGCATCGACGTCAACGCTCACGCTCACGCCGCGCACAGAGCCCACCTCTTTGAGGCAGGCGTCGATATCATCAGAGACATGGTACCCCACGGGCGACTTCACAAGCAGGTGATAGCGATAACGGTCCTTGGCTCTCTCGATTACACACGAAGCAGGGCCCAGCACCTGCGGCGCAGCACTCCCCGCCCTCAAAAAGTCGGGAGCGGCGACATGCCAGCGGCGCTTGAGGAGTTTCGCGATGCGACCGATGTAGTCTTGCGCTTCGTCTCGGTTCGCCGACCACACCAAGATGTTGACCAGGCGAACAAACGGCGGATACAGCGCGTCGCGACGCTGGTCCAGGTCGTAGTCGGTAAAGATCGAACGGTCGTGCTCGGCGACGGCGCGAATGACCGGGTCCTCGGGCAGATAGGTCTGGATGATGACCTCACCGGGGCGATCGCCGCGACCGGCACGGCCCGCCACCTGTTCCAGCAGGTCGTAGGCGCGCTCCCCTGCGCGAAAGTCGGGCAGCTTGAGGGCGAAGTCGGCATTGACCACGCCTACGAGCGTGACCTCGGGAAAGTCGAGACCCTTTGCGATCATTTGGGTGCCCAGCAACACGGCGCAATCGGCGGCATCGAACTGCTCGAGCAGCTTTTTGTGTGCATCCTTGCCGCGCGTGGAATCGGCATCCATGCGAATAATGGCGACGTCCTCGGGAAGCAACTGGTGCAGTGCGTCCTCGATCTGCTGAGTGCCCAGACCCATTTTTGCCAGGTAACGGCTGCCGCACTTGGGGCAGCGACTCGTGCGCGCAGGATACGGCTGCACGCGCCAAGACGAACCGCAGGTGTGACATTGAAGCGTGTGCGTGCGCTCGTGATACGTAAGCGCGGTGGAGCAGTGATTGCAGGTGGGGACGCATCCGCACTCGCGGCACATCAAGAACGGCGCAAAGCCACGGCGGTTATGCAGCAGCACGGCCTTTTCGCGGCGCTCGACCACACGCTCCAGGCCTTCCATCAGCGGTTTAGAGAACATGGAGCGGCTGCCATGCGAGAACTCGCGGCGCAGGTCGGCAATGAGGACAGTCGGCAGCACGGCGTGTCCCGGGCGCTCGGGCATCTCGACGCGCGTCCAGGTGACACCGTTATACGTGCCGCGGCGGCAGCGATCGAGGGCCTCGGCAGAAGGCGTGGCCGAGCCCAGCACGAGCGGGCAGCGATAGCGACGCGCCATCTCGGCCGCCACTTCGCGCGCATAGTAGCGCGGGCTGGAACCCTGCTTGTAACTGGTCTCGTGCTCCTCGTCGATGATGATAAGGCCCAAGTCGCTGAGCGGGCAAAAGAGCGCCGAGCGGGCGCCCACGACCACGCGCGCGGCACCGCTGGCGACCATATCCCATTGGTCCAAGCGTTCACCGGCCGAAAGGCGCGAGTGGAAGACCGCAACCGTTTCGCCAAAGCGCGAGCGGAAACGGCCGACGGTCTGGGCCGTCAGCGAGATCTCGGGCACAAGCACGCAGGCTGAGCGGCCGGCTGCGAGTACGCGCTCAATGGCGGAGAGGTAGACCTCGGTTTTGCCGGAGCCGGTGACGCCGTCGACCAGCACCACGTCGCCATGAGCGTCCAGACGGGCGCGCTCAATCTGCGCGAGTGCCTGTTGCTGGCCGTTGGTAAGTGCGACCGGCGCCTTGCCGCTTGCCGAGGACAGCGTGGTCTGCTCGCTGCAGCCACGCCAAGCACGGCGCTCCTCCACCACCACGACGCCGCGCCTTTCGAGCGACTTGATGGTCGCCGACATGCTGTTATAGAGAAGGTTGAGGTCGCGCGTCGTGACCGGGCCGCACTGGAGCGCCTCGATGAGCTGACGCTGGCGGACCGCGGTCTTGGGCGGCGTATAGTCGAAGCCCTCGGGCGTGAGCATGACCCAGCGGTTTTGGATGGGTTTGACGGCGGGGCGCTCAACGGCCCACACGCCGTCGTCGCCCTTGACCACACGCGGGCTGCCGCCCGGGGGCAAGAACAGGCGCAGGCACTCGGTAAGCGTCGCAACATACTCACGGCTCATCCAGCGCGCGATGCGGGCAGCCTCGGCGGTAAAGAGCGGTTTGCTGAGGATAGCCTCGATGGCTTTAATGCGCGCGGGTTCGAGGGCGTTGTTGCCCTGCAGGTCGCCCAGATCAGGCGCAATGTCGACGATATAGCCCGCGGCCGCACGGTTACCAAAGTGGACCAGGACCGTGGATCCGATCTGCGCCTCGTTGGCAAAGGACCGGGGAATGCCATAAGCAAACGGCTCGGACAGCGCACGCGTCGGGATGTCGAGGACCACGCTCGCATAGGCGGTGACGGGTTCGGGTGCAGGCTTAGGCTGAGCCGAGGCAGCGGCAGGCACAGGCTTCACCGGAGCCCGCTCGGGTTCAGGCGAACCAAACAGCGAAAGTTGCTCAGCCATGGCCCCAGCACCTCCTATCCCATACGTCTACAGAAACAAGAGCCCCGCTCGAGGTGAACGGGGCTCGGATACAAACGTTTGCGCAGCGATTACAGCGCCATCGTGCGGGCGCGATCGATGCGCGCCAGGCAGTCGTCGCGGCCGACGAGCGCCATGGTCTCGCCCAGCGGAGGGCTCACCATGTTGCCGCAAACGGCGACGCGCACGGCCTGGAACACCACGCGCTTCTTAAGGTCCATCTGCTCGGGCAACGGCTCAAGCGCAGCGTCGATATTGGCAGCCGTCCACTCGTCCACACCCTCGAGCGCGGCCTTGGCGGCATCCAGAATGGCACCCATGCCCTCCTTGGCCAGGCCCTTGTTGACGGATTTCTCGTCATACTCGAGCGTCTCGGCCGTGGCAAAGATGGGAGCGGCGACGGTCACGGCGTCGGCCGGCATCTTAGTGCGCGGCTTGACGATAGCGGCAAGCGCGTCGATCCAGTCCTCGCCGTACTCGACGTTGCCCTCGATGAGGCCCGCCTCGTGCAGCTCGGGGACCATGATCTCGTCGGCAAACTGGGCATCGGTCATGCCGTTGATGTACTCGGCATTGACCCAGTCGAGCTTCTTGGGGTCGAAGGTCGCCGGGTTCTTGGAGATGCGGTCGAGCGAAAACTTACTGGCCAGAACATCGCGCGGGATGATTGTAGTCTCGCCGTCGAGCGACCAGCCGAGCAACGCCAGGTAGTTGACGAAGGCGTCGGACAGGTAGCCGGCGTCGCGGTACTCCTCCACCGAGGTGGCGCCGTGGCGCTTGGAGAGCTTCTTGCCGTCGGCGCCCAGGATCATGGAGATGTGGGCGAACGTAGGCACGGGCGCGCCGAGGGCCTCGTAGACCATGACCTGACGCGGGGTGTTCGACAGGTGGTCGTCGCCACGGATGATATGGGTGATCTTCATCATGGCGTCGTCGACGACGGTCGCAAAGTTATACGTGGGCG
>CATVQO010000174.1 GCA_958346165.1 uncultured Collinsella sp.
CCCAATATGGACAGAAGCAACGCCGGCAAGATGAGCGTGCCGGTGGGAATCAGCAGCTTGACGGGCGCACGCTCGATCTCGCGCTCGACCGCGGCGCGATGAGCCGCACGGATCTCGCGACTTTGAGCGGCCAGTGTCTCGGCAAGTGGGGCACCCAGAGCGAGCGCCTGCCCCACCGTGATGGCAAAGGTCTCGAGCGCTCGCACGTCCAGGTCGCGTGCGGCGGCCAACAGCTCGTCCTCACGCGTGCCCACGCCCACCTGCCACGCCATGCAGGCCCGCTCAAGTCGAAGAGCCAGCACTGACCGGCGGTTGGCGCAGAAAATCTCAAGCGCCGCATCAAACGAAAGACCGGCCGAAAGACCCAAGCGCACAACATCGATCATCTCGGACACTTCGCCGAGCGATACTCGCGCCGGGCCGCCCGCTCCAACCGCGCCCTTCATTCGCGCGGCCAGAGCATCGACCACCGAGCGACCCGCGGCAGCGACCAGCACCGCCTCGCGCTTGCAGGCCTCTGCGATCTTGCGTGCATCCGCCCGATCCAAACCCGTTGCGACAAATACACTCAGAGCGCACAGGCAAGCCGCAACTGCAACCGGGGCGCTCATAGCTTCACCCGCATAATGCGCCGGATAACCACCAGGGCAACGGCGTTGAGGGCAAGACCCAGCACCACAGCGCCCGCGCCGGCAGGCGTCGCAAGACCGCGACGAAAATCTGCCGAAAGCAGCGCCAACACCGCGCACATGCCCGTCGGCATCGCCGCGACCATATGCGCAGACATGCGAGCCTGCGACGTCTTAACATCCAGGCGGCGCTTGAGCTCAATGCGCTCCCCCACCATGCTCGACGCCTCGGACAGTAAGTCGGCAAGCGGAGCACCGGTGCGCTGAGACACCTTAAGCGCCAAGGTCACAAGCGAAAGGCCAGGGGCGTCGATGCGCACGAGCAAGTCATCGAGCGCGTCGGTCGCCGAGATGCCGCAATCGATTGCCGCCGCCACCCGCAAAAACTCGGTATGCACCGGTTCTTGCGCATGAGCGCCCACAAAGCGCATGCCCTGGGCCAGTGAATGTCCCGAGGCAAGCGACATGGAAAGTGCGGTAAACGCCTCGGGCATGGCCTCTTCTGCATCGTGTTGCTCGCGCCGGCTCTCAAAGCCATCCCGAGCGGCGCCAACGGCAAACGGAGCAACAAGTCCCAAGGCAAATCCGAGGAGCGATAACGACACCATCGTTAGCAAAACGCAGCAGACACCGCTCGATAGCAGCAGAAACGCCAAACGCCCCGAAGCATCCTCGATCGCGAGGCCAAGGCGACGCGCCGGAGCCAGCGATGCCCACGAACGGGCGATCTTTTTCAGCAGATCGTTTTCCACCAGCTCACGCGGCAGCTTCTCTGCCACCGTCTCGAGCGCCTGACGCGCCAGCTCCGCCGGCGGTACCTGCGGCACACGAGGTTCCGCCCCGCACGCCGTCGCAACAGAAAACCCTGCCAAACCCCCTACGACGAGGGGCACAGCGACCTCCATTCGTCCACCTCCTCTTGTGTGAGCGTCCCCGACCGCAGGCCTTCTGCGATAAACGGCGGCTCGCGGTCAAGCTTCCAGGTGCGCTCGGCGGCATCGAAAGTCACATAGCGCTCGAGCTCTACGCCGCCCGACGCGGCGCGACGCACCCCCGAATACGAGGAGACGAAACGCCTGCCATCGGCGTGGCGCTCGGACATCACGATGCCGTCGAGCGCCATGGCAATCTGCTCCTCGATGAGCTCGCTCGGCAGATCGATGCCATAACGTGCAAGCAACGTCAGACGCACCACGGTCTCCTGTTCTGAACCCGCATGAAGTGTCGTGAGCGACCCGTCGTGGCCCGTGTTCATGGCCTGCAACATGTCGCAGCACTCGGCACCGCGCACCTCGCCCACCACGATGCGGTCGGGGCGCATGCGCAGAGCATTGGTCACCAGGTCGCGGATCGTCACCGCGCCCTCGCCCTCAATTGAAGCCTCGCGCGCCTCTAGACGCACCACGTGCGGATGATGCGCAAACTTGAGCTCGGCAGAGTCCTCGATCGTCACGATGCGCTCGCCGGTGGAAATCTCACATGACAACGCGTTGAGCAGGGTGGTCTTACCAGATCCCGTGCCTCCCGCAACCGCCAGGTCCTGTCGCAGCGACACCGCGCACGACAACAGCTGCGCATACCAAAGCGGCAGCGACCCCAGCCCCACAAGCTCGTCCAGCGAGCAGATGCGGTCCGAGAACTTTCGGATGGTGAGAATCGGTCCGTCAATCGCCACAGGCGGAATCACCGCGTTGACGCGATAGCCCGTTTTGAGGCGGGCGTTGACGATGGGGCTGCGCTCGTCGATACGGCGGCCAAGTGGCGAGATGATGCGGTCGATAAGCACACGGATCTGCTCATCATCCTCAAACGCATGCTCGATGGGGTGCAAGACGCCGCCGCGTTCAAAGAAAGCCGAGCGGCAGCCGTTAATCATGATCTCGGTAACGGTGTCGTCCTCGATGAGCGGCTGCAACGGCCCCAAGCCCACCACGTCATCCAAAATCTCGTCGATGATGGTCTCGCGCTCGGGCGTCGCGAGATCGGTCGGCTCCTCAACATTGAACGCCGCCTCCACCGCAGGACGCAATTCCGAGCGGGCAAGTGCCGGGTCGACATAGGCGCTGATACGCGCCACTTCGTCGTAACCCATGCGGTCCATCACGGCGCGCTTGGTGCGTCGTTTCACCGCGCGGCGACGCCCCGCATCTACAGGCGCTGCCGCCGCTGCAGCGCCGGCAGCCTTAATCCTCGTTTGCAGGCTCATCGCTGATCACCCTCGCGCGACCAGGGAAGGCGGATACGCGGGCGTTCGGTACGCGTCGCACGGTCGGCGACCATATCGCTCCAAGGGCCGACGGCGCACCCCAGTTCCACGAGCATCTCGCGCGTGGCCTCGCGCACGCTGGTCGCGAAAGCGCTCGTCTGACCCACTGCCTCGTCAGCGCGCCCAAACGCCATGAGCGCGGCGAGATCCTGCCCGCCATCGGCGATACGAATCTTGGAGCTCAACGCACAGGCAATCTCAAAGCGCATGGCGACGTCCTCGTCTGCCCCGCGCGCACCGAACCGGTTGAACACGGCGCTCATGCGCGTGCGCGGCACACCTACTCGACTTGCCAGTTCAATGACGCGCGACGCCGATGTCGCGGACGACACCGCAGCATCGCCAACGACCAGGCAACGGTCGCTCGCCGCCACCGCAGCCGCCACGGCGTCGCCCCAAAAGACCGAGGTATCGATAAAGACCACGTCGGATTCGCGACGCAGGACATCAAGCAGTAGCTCCACCGGACGTGCCATGAGCTCGGCTTGCTCGGGCGCCGCGACGGGACCCCAGAGCGTAACGCCCGGGGCGACGCGCATCGATGCGGCTACGATATCCGGCTCGGTGAGCGTGCCCGCCGCCGACGGCTCGATAAGTGCCGCCATATCGCGCGGAGCATCGACGCCTAACAAGTCGTAAAGGTTTCCAAACATCAGGTCCAGGTCGAGCACGGCGGCACGCAAGCCCAACAGCGACGATGCGTGTGCCATGGTGGCAACGATCGTCGACTTGCCGCAACCGCCCGAGCCCGAAATGACGCAGACGACCGGAGCTCGATGCGGCGAAGCGGCAGCGTCTGCCGGCGGCATCGGAGGCGGCGGGGCGGGCGTCGGTGACAGCGTCCCCGTCTCCCCCGCCGCAACTACACGCTGCGTCCAAGCCGGCATGGCGGCTTGTTCGGTCTGCGAGGCAGGCTCGTTCTGCGCAATCTGCTCATGCTGCATCAGCGACAACTCGCCGCACCCGGCAAAGCCCTCAACTTCGTCGAGTTCATCCGCCAGATTCACGCCGTGCACGTATCCCATATCTACAGCCGGGGAGTCGCCAGCATGCTGCGCCGGCCCTCCAGCGTCATCGTATGCAAGGGGGTCCCGGGGGCGCCGACCATGCTC
>CATVQO010000175.1 GCA_958346165.1 uncultured Collinsella sp.
GGAGGGGCCGAGTTTCCTCCTGAGCGACTCTGCTTGCAGCCGGAGCGAAAGGGGGAAATCTCGGCCCCTCCCGCCCCGGCCGGACAGGTCACACTACACCGTGTACTGCGGCAGGTCCTGCAGGGCGATGACGTCCATGCCCATGTCGTTGGCGCTACCGTGACCCTGCTGGTCCTCACGCACCGCCTCGATGGCGCTCACGTACGTGTTGGCGGCAGACATCGCCGTCACGCAGGTCACGCCGCGGCGCACTGCCTCGGTACGCAACAGATAGCCGTCGCCACGCGAACCTGGGCCGTACGGCGTGTTGACGATCACCGCAATCTTGCCATCGGCGATGAGGTCGCCGATGTTGGGGCGCTCGCCGTCATGCGGGCCGCTAATCTTCTCCACGACCTCGCACGTCACGTTGCCGCCACGCAGCACGCGCGCCGTACCCTCGGTGGAGCAGATGTCAAAGCCCAGGTAGCGCAGGATACGGGCGACCGAAAGGATATGGCGCTTGTCGCGATCGCACACGCTGATGAACACCTTGCCGCTGCTCGGGTCAGGCAGCTTGTAGTCGATCGCCAGCTGCGTCTTGGCGTATGCCTCGGGATAGCTCTTGGCGATACCCATGACCTCGCCCGTCGACTTCATCTCGGGCCCCAGGATGACGTCGGCGCCCGGGAAACGGCCCCAGGGCATAACGGCTTCCTTCATGCAGAACCAGTCCAGCTGACGCTCATCGCTCGGCAGGCCCAAGCTCGCGATGGAATCGCCCGCCATGATACGCGCCGCGCACTTGGCCAGCGGCACGCCGGTGGCCTTGGAGATAAACGGCACGGTACGGCTGGCACGCGGGTTGGCCTCGATCACGTAGACGGTCTCACCCTTGATGGCATACTGCACGTTGACCAGGCCGCGTACGCCCAGCGCCATCGCGATGCGGCGCGTGGTCTCGCGGAGCTTCGCCTGCAGGCTCTCGCTAAAGCTAAACGGCGGAATGCAGGTCGCAGAGTCGCCGGAGTGAATACCGGCCTCCTCAATATGCTCCAGGATGCCGCCGATGTAGACCTCTTCGCCGTCGCACAGGGCATCGACATCGGACTCAATCGCACCCTCCAGGAAGCGGTCGAGGTACACCGGGTAGTCGGGGCTAATGCGCGCAGCCTCGGCCATGTAATCGCGTAGATGCCCGGCATCGTAGGCGATCATCATGCCGCGGCCACCCAGCACGTAGCTCGGACGCACCAGCAGCGGGTAGCCGATGTGCGCGGCCACGGCCTCGGCCTCCTCAAACGAGGTGGCCTGACCCGCCGGCGGGTACATAATGCCCAGCTTGTCGAGTAGGGCGGCAAAGCGCTCGCGGTCCTCGGCAAAGTCGATGGCGTCGGGCTTTGTGCCCATAATGTTGACGCCGCTCTCCTCGAGCATGCGCGCCAGTTTAAGCGGGGTCTGGCCGCCGAGCGTCACCACGACGCCGTCGGGGCGCTCGACATCGATAACGTCCATGACGTCCTCGTAGGTGAGCGGCTCAAAGTACAGACGGTCGGACGTGTCATAGTCGGTCGAGACGGTCTCGGGATTGCAGTTGACCATGATGGTCTCGAAGCCGCGGGCCGCCAGCGCGTAGCTCGCGTGCACGCAGCAGTAATCGAACTCGATACCCTGGCCAATGCGGTTGGGGCCGGCGCCCAGGATCATCGCCTTGGGCTTGTCCGCCGGCGTGGTCTCGTCGGGAGCCACGCACTTCTTGGCATCCGGGCTCGTGCGGTAGATGTTCTCGTACGTCTTGTAGTGGTACTCCGTGGCGCTCGAAAACTCCGCAGCGCAGGTATCGACCGTCTTCATGCTGGGAACCACGCCCAGACCCTTGCGATAGGCGCGCACAAAGCGCTCGTCCGAGCCGGTCAGCGCGGCAATCTCGGCGTCGCTCGTGCCGTACTGCTTGAGCAGGCGCATCGCGTCGGCGTCGATATCCTCCACACGCAGGCCGCGGATGCTCTCCTGGACCTGCACCATGTCGTTGATACGGTTGAGGTACCACGGATCGATACCGCAGATGGCATGGATGTGGGCGATGTCCCAGCCACGGCGCAGGGCCTCGACCACAAAGAAGATGCGGTGCTCGGTCGGGGTTGCCACGGCCTGAGCGAGCTCATCGTCGCTCAGCTTGTCGGCACCCTCCTTGCCACCGGCGCAGATGCCCTGGTGACCGTCCTCCAGTGAGCGCATGGCCTTGCCGAAGGCCTCCTCAAAGGTGCGGCCGATCGCCATAATCTCGCCCACGGCCTTCATGCGCGTGGTGAGCGTGGGGTCGGTACCCTTAAACTTCTCGAAGGCAAAGCGCGGCACCTTGACCACACAGTAGTCGATCGTGGGCTCAAAGCAGGCGGGCGTTGCCTTGGTGATGTCGTTGACGATCTCGTCGAGCGTGTAGCCCACGGCCAGGCGAGCGGCGGCCTTGGCGATGGGGAAGCCCGTGGCCTTGGAGGCCAGTGCGGACGAACGGCTCACGCGCGGGTTCATCTCGATGACGATCAGACGGCCGGTCTGGGGGTTCACGGCAAACTGCACGTTGGAGCCGCCGGTCTCGACGCCAATCTTCTCCAGAATGGCGAGCGACGCGACACGCATGCGCTGGTACTCAAGGTCGGAGAGGGTCTGCGCTGGCGCCACGGTGATGGAGTCGCCGGTGTGCACGCCCATGGGGTCGAGGTTCTCGATGGAGCACACGATGATGCCGTTGCCGGCGTGGTCACGCATGACCTCCATCTCGTACTCTTTCCAACCCTCGATGGACTCCTCGACCAGCACCTCGTGGGCAGGCGAGAGTTCAAGGCCCTGGCTCACGATGGAGACGAGCTCCTCGTGGGTGTGCGCGATGCCGCCGCCGGCGCCACCGAGGGTAAAGCCCGGACGCAGCACGCAGGGATAGCCCACGCGCTCGGCGATGGCCTCGGCGTCGGCCACGCTGTAGGCATAGCCCGAGCGCGCGACCTCCAGGCCAATCTCGGCCATGGCCTCGTTAAAGAGCTTGCGGTCCTCGCCGCGCTCGATGGCGGCCAGGTCGCAGCCGATCATCTCGACGCCGTACTTGTCGAGCGTGCCGTCCTTTGCCAGCTCGACGGCGGCGTTCAGACCGGTCTGGCCGCCCAGCGTGGGCAGCAGCGCGTCCGGGCGCTCTTTCTTGATCACGCGCTCGATAAACTCGGCGGTGATAGGCTCAACATAGGTGCGGTCGGCCAAGCCCGGG
The DNA here is from genome assembly GCA_958346165.1 of uncultured Collinsella sp. The sequence goes on from CATVQO010000175.1 coordinate 3,239, forward strand.
TCGGTCATGATGGTCGCCGGATTGGAGTTGACCAGGATGACCTCAAAGCCATCCTCCTTGAGCACCTTGCAGGCCTGGGCGCCGGAGTAGTCGAACTCGCAGGCCTGGCCAATAACGATGGGGCCCGAACCAATAACGAGGATGCGCTTGATGTCAGTACGTTTAGGCATGTTAGTTCTCCTCGGTCGCAGCGTTCTCGGACTCGGCGAAATTCCAGCCGGCGAGGCGGTCCTTCGCGGTGTCGATGTCCAGGTAGTTCTCCTCGCCGTCCATGAGTCGCGTAAAGGCGGTAAAGAGATAGTGGGCATCGGTGGGGCCGGGCGAAGCCTCGGGGTGGTACTGGACCGAGAAACACGGGGCGTCGAGCAGCTGGATGCCCTCGGCGGTGCCGTCGTTGAGGTTCACATGTGTCAGGCGAATGCGACCAAAGCGCTCGTTCATCACGACCGGCGCGATTCCGCGGCGCACCCAGACGCGCAGATCTCCATCGGCCGCATGCTCGGTCTCGCCGCCGGAAAGCTCGGGGACAAGCTTGCCCAAGCTGGGGAACAGCAGGCCAAAGCCATGGTTTTGCGCGGTGATCTCCACACGGCGGCTTACCAGGTTCATAACCGGCTGGTTGCCACCGCGGTGACCGAACTTAAGCTTTTCCATCTGGGCGCCGCAGGCCAGGCTGATCATCTGGTGACCAAGACAAATACCAAAGACCGGCACCTTGCCGATCAGCTGCTGCACCTGCTCGTAGGTCT
>CATVQO010000176.1 GCA_958346165.1 uncultured Collinsella sp.
ATATGGCTCCGCTCGGTTTTGCCCGTGCCTACCCCCGTCCGCGCCGTGCAAAAAGCGGAGATTTCTGCATCGTGGAACTGTCGGCACCGCCGCAATTTTGCAACATACGGGCCTCGAAGCTGTATTTTGCCTGCCGATACGCCTCGAAGCATGCGTTTGCGTTCCGGCAGACCGCAATCCTTGTTCTAAAACACAATATAAAGGCGACTGGAGATGTTGATTAACGCTTCCAATGCGTATTCACACGACTTGGCGTGCAGAATACTCGAAAAAATGCACGCCGCACCCTATGGGACCCGTCCGCGGCAGGCGCGAGTCGAGCCGGAGCCCGGCAAGACGAGGCTTGGGACATTGCCTGGCGTGCCTGTGGTCATGTCGCAAGCCTTTGGTACGGTGGAAAACGCTCGTGTTTGCGGTTGGCCGTGCGATAAATGACAGATGGTGCGCCGGACGCGTGGGCTGTGTGCGCTCGTTATGAAAAAACCGGGCCGCCCGTATCGGGCGGCCCGGCAATCAAAATCCTTGGATTCGGGGCATCCGCTATTGGTTAGCTTGCCCCTCGAGCATGCCGTCGAGGGTGCGCCAGGCGAGCTCGGCGCACTTGACGCGGGCGGGCATGTGCGAGATGTCCTGGAGCTGGGCGGCCTCGTCCAGGTCTTCCAGGTCCTCATCGGAGAGCTGCTCGCCGCGGATCATGGCCAGGAAAAGCCCTGCCAGACGACGCGCCTCCTCGACCGTCTCGCCGGTGATGAGGTCGGCCATGATGTCGGCGCTGGCCTGGCTGATGGCGCAACCGTGACCGGTAAATGAGGCCTCTTCGATCACGCCGTTCTCGACACGCAGCTGCAGAGTGAGCTCGTCGCCGCAGCTGGGGTTGATGCCGTCGTGCTCGTGCGTGGGGGCATCCATCTCGTACTTGTAGTCGGGGTGCGAGTTGTGCTCCATAAACGTGGTGGAGGTGTACAGATTACCCATTGAACGTGCTCCAAACGTGATGCAGGCCGGCGATGAACTTGTCGATGTCGGCCTTGTCGTTGTAGAAGGCCACGCTGGCGCGGCAGCAGGCAAGGTTCTCGACGCCCAGCCAGGTAAGCAGCGGCTGCGCGCAGTGGTGGCCGGCGCGGATGCAGACGCCGTCCATGTCCATGATGCTCGCGACGTCGTGCGGGTGGATGCCCTTGACGTTAAAGCTCACGACGCCGTGGTGGTTGTCCCAATAGATGGAGCCGATGATCTGGACAAAGTCGAGCTGCATGAGTTCGCCCATCAGGTAGTGGACGAGTGCCTGCTCGCGGGCCTGAATGTTCTCGTAACCCACCGTGTTGACCAGGTAGTCGAGTGCCGCGCCCGTGGCGAAGATGCCGGCGGCGTCCTGCGTGCCGGCCTCGAACTTCTCGGGGACGGGCGCCCAGACGGCGTCCTGCTCGGTGACAGAGTCGATCATTTCGCCGCCGGTGAGCATGGGCGGCATGGCGTTGAGCAGGTCCATCTTGCCCCACAGCACGCCGATGCCCATGGGGCCCATGGCCTTGTGTGCGCTAAAGGCAAAGAAGTCGGCTCCCAGGTCGGCCACATCGACCGGCATGTGCGGCAGCGACTGCGCGCCGTCGACGACCAGATAGCCGCCGTACTTGTGTACGAGCTTGCCGAGGTTCTTGACCGGGTTCTCGACGCCTAGCACGTTGGAGACCTGACCCACGGCCAGAATCTTGGTCTTGGGACCCACCTTGGCCAGAACCTCCTCGGTGGTGAGCTGGCCGGTCTTGGTGGGATAGAGGTAGACGAGCTTGGCACCGGTCTCGCGGCAGACCTGCTGCCACGGGATCAGGTTGGAGTGGTGCTCCATGATGGTGATGACGACCTCGTCGCCGGGCTCCAGCACCGAGGGCGCGAAGCTCTTGGCGACCAGGTTGAGCGACTCGCTGGTGTTGCGGGTGAAGACGACTTCGTTGGCCTGGGCGGCGCCGATGAGGTCGGCGATCTGCTGGCGGACCTTGTCGATGGCATCGGTGGCCTCGACGGACAGCGAGTACAGGCCGCGCAGGGGGTTGGCGTTCATGCGCTGGTAGAAGTCGCGCTCGGCGTCGAGCACGCAGGCGGGGCGCTGCGCGGTGGCGGCACTATCAAGGAAGGCGATCTCGGGGTGCTGCTGGAACAGCGGGAACTGCGCCTTGTAGGGATTGGTCTCTATGTCCACGGTGGGCCAGCCGCGCGAAGCCTCGTCGCTGGCGTCGAGCTCCATGGGCTCGGGGGCGGTGCAGGTATCGCATTTAACGTGCTCGGTGTCGATCATGCGAGCTCCTCTTCAAAGTTGTCGATCAGGTTGTTGCCCAAGCGGACGACGGCGGCGCGGGTGTGCTCGTCGGTCGCGGAAAGCGCGGCGTCCTCCAGCTTGGCGCGGATGAACAGGTCCTCGGCGGCATTTTGGTCAAGGCCGCGGCAGGCGAGATAGAACAGCTGCTCGTCGCGGACGTGGCCGATGGTAGCGCCGTGGTTGCCGGCGACGTCGTCCTCGTCGCAGAGAATGACGGGAACGGTCTTGTTGTCGACGCCCTTGTTGGCCAAAAGCACCGTCTCGCGCTCGGTGCCGGTTGCACCCTTGCAGCCGTGCACGAGGTCGATGGTGCCGCGGTAGACCTTCTTGGACGTGCCGGTCAGTACGCCGTTGGCGTCGATCTCGCACTCGGTCTTGCGACCGCGGTGGCGCAGCTCGTAGTTAAAGTCGCGCACCTGCTCTCGGGCGCCCAGGTAGTCAGTATCGATGGTGACCTTGGCGGTATCGCCCAGCAGGTCGCCGGCAAGGCCGGTGGCGCTGGCGCCGGCACCCAGGACGGTGTGCTGCACGTTGACGCGCGCGCCCTCGTCCAGGAACAGGCCGGTGTCGTCGAGCGCGATCCAGCTATCGTCGAGCGTCTGCGTGCAGGTCACGTTGACGGTGGCGTACTCGTGGGCGCACACGCGTAGCACGGATCCCACGACGCCTTGGCCGGCAACGGGAGAGTCCAGGGCAATAAGCAGATCGAGCGTCGACTGGGGACGGGCGACGACGTCGATGGCGGCGATGGCCGCGGCTGCATCGACACCGCTCACGCGCACGGTAACCGTGGCGTGCTTGTATGCGGGCACATCGATGACGATGCGCTTGGTGGCGTGGTCGGCCAAGTAGGTGTAGGCAGCCTCGCCCATGCCGGTCTCGAAGGCTTCAGCAGGGGAGAGCTCCTCCTCGAGCTTGATGGCACCGGCCTGGTAGATGGAGGTGGCGGGCACGTCAAGCTCGGTCTCGGGCGTGATGCGGGCGCGGTCGGCGGCGTCGCCGGGGGCGGAGGCGCGGCGCTCGGGGAAGCGCTCGGCCATGGCGTCCATGGCGGCGTTAAATGCGTCGGCAGCGCCGCGGAACTGCTCGTCCAAGCCCTCGACCTTAACAGCCTCGGTGGGAGCGGCGGCAAGCTCGTCAGAGAGCTCGAGCTTGGTCTGGTTCATCTTCAGCCAACCCCAAGTGGCAGCTGGCATCGCATTGACCTGCTCAAGGGTGGTAGCAGCGGTGTTCGTGGTCTGGTTCATTATCCGATCGCTCCTTCCATCTCGAGCTTGATCAGGTTGTTCATCTCGACGGCGTACTCAAGCGGCAGCTCCTTGGAGACCGGGTTGGCAAAGCCGTTGACGATCATGGTGCGGGCCTCTTCCTCCGAGATGCCGCGGCTCATCAGGTAGAACACCTTGTCGTCGCCGATGCGGCCGATGGTGGCCTCATGGCCGATGTCGACGTTCTTGGCGCGGATGTCCATGGCGGGGATGGTATCGGAGCGGCTCTGGTCGTCGAGCATGAGTGACTGGCAGCTCACGGTTGCCTTGGAACCCTCGGCCTTGGGCGTGGCCACGATGGAGCTGCGGAAGGTCTGGATGCCTCCGCTCTTGGAGATGCCCTTGGTCTCGACGGTTGCCGAGGTCTCGGGCGCGTTGA
>CATVQO010000177.1 GCA_958346165.1 uncultured Collinsella sp.
TCGTAATGCTCAAACTCGCCGGCGGCCTGCTTTTCGTTGTAGGTCGAGATCTTACGCACGTTGAGGCGCTCGAAGACCTTCAGGCGACGCTCCATCTCGGACACGGCCCATTGCAGAGCGCTCGCGGCCTGCTTGGGCTCGGTCACCACGGGGACATAGAGATGCGGGAGACCGTTATAGCCCGCAAGCTCGACGCGCTTGGGGTCGACCATGATCAGGCGAACATCCTCGGGAAGGGCGCGCATGAGCAGGGTCGTGATGATGGAGTTGATCATGACCGACTTACCGGAACCCGTGGTACCGGCAATAAGCAGGTGGGGCATCTTGGCGAGGTCAGCGACAACCGGCGTGCCCTCGGCATCGCGCCCGATGGCGAGCTCGAGCGGACCGCCCTTCACATAGGGCAGCACGTCGCCCAGGTTGACGTTTTGGCGCTTGCGGTTGGGAATCTCGATGCCCACGAGCGAGGTGCCGGGGATCGGGGCAAAGATACGCACCGACTGGGCGGCGAGCGAAAGCGCGATATCGTCCTCAAGGCTCGAAATCTTGCTCACGCGCTCGCCCTCGCCAGGTTGCAGCTTAAAGGTCGTCACCGTGGGGCCGGCGATCCAGCCGACCACGCGGGCACTGCGGCCAAACTCAAGCAAGGTGGATTGCAGTGACTCAGCGGTCTGCTCCAGCTCCTTGTCCGAAGACGCGGCGGAAGCCGACTGCGGGTTGGCATGCAGGATTTCGAGCGGCGGAAGCTTGAGGCCGTCCTCTTCTTCGCCCTCGTTATCTGCGGCGCCACCGTCCGCTCCCCCATCGCTAGCCGCAGCCGATTCGACAGCACTCGAGGCAGGCGCATCGGCAACCTTGGGATGCTTCAAGAAGTCGGGAATCTGAGGTGCAGCCGAAACAGGATTCACGGCAAACGGCGGCTCGGACTCGTCGATCTTATCGGGGTCGTCTTCCATCGAAAGCTGACCGGTTACCTGGTCGCGCTTTGCATGGCAACGCGGCAGCAAAGTTGTCTTTGCGGTCTCAATCGGTGCCTCGTCGTCCTCGTCATCGCCCTCAGTGAGCTCAATCTCGCTATCGGACCAAGACGGGTCGGGCTCGCTCGTGTTGAGTTTGGGCGCAGCCTTGCCCTTCTTGACATGGCGGCGCGGCAACAGTGTGGTCTTGGCCCGCTCAGCTTCCGCGGCCTCGGACACGTCGACAAACGGGTCATCGTCCTCATCGTCATCGTCCAAAACCGGGTCCACATCGTTGCCCATAACCGTGGTCACGGCAGCATCGGAGCCCTTTTGACGAAGAATGCTCAAGTGCGGACGGGCAACGCCGGGCACCGACAGGGCTTCGTCGTCACCCCACGGGCTCGCGTTAACATCGGCACGACGGCGCTCGGCAAAATCTGCCGCACGATCGCGGGCAGAGCGCAGTACGCCGCCCACCGAAAAGCCAATGATGACAAAACCAACGACGGCCAGACCCAACAGGACCACCATCGCGATAGGCTTACCCAGGGCATTCTGCAGCGCACTCGCAATAAACGCACCGATATAGCCACCCGAGTCGGACAGATTTTGCGGCGTGAACATAGGGTCGCACGAGTCGCTCGTACCCGGCACCATCAGCGAGAGAATGGAGACGACGGCGATAAAGACCACGGCGCCGCCCGCAACAGAGCGCGCGTTGAGCGGCGAGTCCTCACCTAAAAAGAGCGTGGCGGCAAACAGCAAAATGACGATCGGCAGCACGTAGGCGCCCAGACCAAAGCCCAGGTGGTAGAAACCGGCAACCGCAGCCGTCACGGGCGCTGTTGCCGGCGAAATCACGGCAATGAAGGACGCAATCGCCAAAACGGCGATGACCACGCCGGCGATATCGCGGTTGGCCGAGGGCTCGACCAGCGGCTCAAAATCGTCGAAGTCGGCCTCGTGGCCCTTATTGGCACGAAGATGGGAACCGGCACCCTTAGCAGATGCCGGTTGGTTGTTGGCTTTATTGCCTTTGGCGTTTTGTGCAGATCCGCGCGCCAAACTAAACCTCCATGACGACCGGGATAATCATCGGACGGGTGCGCGTACGGCTCCAAATGAAGTTGGAGAGCGAATCGCGCACGGCCTTGCGAATGGCATCGGAACCGCTGCTCGTAAAGCTGAACTTACCCTTCTCGATCGTCTTCATAATGGACGCGGAGGCATCCTCGGAGAACTGGTCGTCGATGGCAAACGAGACGCCGCGGCCCGAGAACTCGATGGCCTCGATCTTCTTGTGCTTGAGCGAGACGATGGCGACGGCCGTGACCATACCGTCGTTGGCGAGCTTCTGGCGATCGCGCAGGACGATGGGGTCGGTATCGCCGATACGCAGGCCGTCGACGTAGACGACGCCGGACTCGACGGGCGTACCGCGTTTGACGATACCGCCGCGCATCTCGAGCGTGTCGCCGTTATCGAGGATAAAGATATGATCGTCCTTGATGCCCATCTTGCGGGCCAGCTGGGCATGGGCGCGCAGATGCACGGCCTCGCCGTGAACCGGCATAAAGTACGTGGGCTTGGCCATGGCCATCAGGAGCTTGAGCTCCTCCTGGCTACCGTGACCGGAGACGTGGACGAGAGCGCGGTTCTTATCCCACACGTCGCAGCCGAGCTTGGCCAGGCTGTTGACGACCTGCTGGACGGCCTTCTCATTGCCGGGAACGGGAGTTGCTGAGAGGATGACGGTATCGCCCTCGTGGATGGAGAGCGTCTTGTGCTCACCGTTGGCCATGCGGGACAAGGCCGACAGCGGCTCGCCCTGCGAACCGGTGCACATGACGACGATCTTGTCGTCGGGCAGGTTATCGATATCGAAGGCATCGATGATATCGGCATCGTCGATGTTGAGGTAGCCCAGCTCGCGCGCGACGCGGGTGTTGGTAAGCATGGAGCGACCGGTCACAACGACCTTACGGCCGCACTTGCGGGCGGCATCGCAGATCTGCTGCAGGCGATGGATATGGCTCGAGAACGACGCGACGAACACGCGACCCGGGGCGTTCTTGATGGCATGCAGCAGGTTGGGACCAACCTCGGCCTCGGACTTGGTAAAGCCAGGAACCGTGGCGTTGGTGGAGTCGGAAAGCAGCAGGTCGATGCCCTGCTTGGCAAAGCGGCTGATAGCGGCATAGTCGGGCGTGACACCATCGATGGGCGTCTGGTCGAGCTTAAAGTCGCCGGTGTGCATAACGGTGCCCTGGTTGGTGCGGATGAACACGCCCAGAGCGCCGGGGATGGAGTGCGTCATCGAGAAGAAGTCGAGCGAGATGCCACCGAGGTTGACATGGCTGCCGCCCTTGACCTCGCGGAACTTGGGTGCGCGGATGCGGAACTCAGAAAGCTTGCCCTCGATAAAGCCAAGCGTCAGCTTGCTCGAGAAGATGGGCACCTTATTGTTGAGGTCCTGTAGCAGATACGGAAGCGAACCAGTGTGGTCCTCGTGGCCGTGGGTGACGATGATGCCGCGAAGCTTCTCCTCGTTCTCCAGAACATAGGTGTAGTCGGGAAGCACCAGATCGATACCAGGCTGGGAGTCATCCGGGAACATGAGACCGGCGTCGACGAGCACCATGTCGTCGCCGCACTCGAAGACCGTCATGTTCTTGCCGATGCCGTCAAGGCCACCGAGCGGGATGATCTTCAAAGGAGATGATTTTTTAGCTGCCATAGGTGAGTGTTGTTTCCTTTCTTCGAAACGGGTCTGAAACAACCGACGGGGCGCTTCTGGCAAACCGACCGCCGGGAACGTACAAACATGCATCACAGAGTCGATGCAATAACCCAAACATGATACCCATTTGCACAACAACAGACCACCCATGCATCAAAGCCCCATCTGAACTGGTCTATCCCGCCGGTTTCCCGTGGGGCGGGCACTGATGAAGTTT
>CATVQO010000178.1 GCA_958346165.1 uncultured Collinsella sp.
CCTGATCCCCATCGTCGCGCTGTTTGCCTGGGGCGCCACGATATGGCTGATGCTGATTGGCCTGTTCTTTGGCATGCGTTACCGCATCGATAGCGACGGCGACGTGCCCGGCAGCATCAACAACCTTATGAATCACGCTGCCGATGCCGCGGACGACATCAAGCAAAATCTCAACGACGACAAGTAATCGCAGACGGGGGCACGTATGGCACGAATCCTGATCGTAGAGGACGAGGAGAAAATCGCCCGCTTTGTGACGCTCGAGCTGGAGCACGAGGGCTACCAGGTGGAGCACGCCGCCGACGGCCGCACCGCCGTGGACCTGGCGCTGGAGCGCGACTACGATCTGATTCTGCTCGACGTGCTGTTGCCGCAGCTCAACGGCATGGAGGTCCTGCGGCGCGTACGCAAGCACAAGGATGTGCCAGTGATTATGGTCACCGCGCGAGACGCCGTGATGGACAAGGTGGCCGGGCTCGATGCAGGTGCTGACGATTACCTAACCAAGCCGTTTGCCATTGAGGAGCTGTTCGCACGGATCCGCGTTGCGCTGAAGCGCTCGGAGGCCGTGCGGACGGCTTCGGGCGTTGGCGGCATCGGGACGGGCGCGGCGAGCGACGCGGGCGTCGGCGCCGGTGCGATACCCCCGGTCAGCGACTCGGCCCAGGCTTCTGCCTCGCCCTCCCCCGCCACGCTCACCGTGGGCTCGGTCGCGCTCGACCCCGACCGTCACGAAGTCACGGTCGGCGGCTCGCCCATTGCACTCACGGCCCGCGAGTTCGATGTCCTCGCCCTGCTTATGGCGCATGCCGGCACCGTGCTCACGCGTGAGCGCATCGCGCACGAGGCGCTGGGCTACGAATACGCGGGCGACACCAACAACGTCGACGTACACATCGCGCATCTGCGCGCCAAGATCGAGGACGCTGGCGGTGCCCGCATCATCCAAACCGTGCGCGGGGTGGGCTATGTCTGCCGTGCGTAGCGCCGAAACCAAGCGCGTCACCTCCATCGCCCGCGCCATCAACTGGAGCTATATGTGGCGCCGCCTGATGAGCTACGTCTGGCTCGATCTGTTGATGGTGGTGCTTGCGGCGGCGATCCTCGTCTATGGATACAACCAGACGCTGCCCGACGGCTCGTTTACCGCAGGATGGATCCCCGGCGCCACCGTTCACGGCATGTCACTGACGCCCGCGCGCGGTTGGGACCTGGCAACACTCACCTACACCGTCGAGCTTGCGCGCACCACCAAGACCTTCCCCCTCGCGCAGGATCTCTTCGCGCTATGGCCCCTCTACCTTGTCGTTATGGGTTGGCAGATCATCAGCGTACTCAACATGCTCGGCGGCGCCCGACGCGTACGCCGCACCATGGCACCGCTCAACGACCTGGCCTTGCGCGTGGACGAGCTCGGCCGCATGCAGCTCTCCGGCGGCAAGATGGAAACGCTGGAGCAGGCCATCGAGCGAGCAAGTGTCGATTCGCCGAGCGTCACCACTGGCGACGCCGACCTGGCGAGCATCGAGGTCGCACTCAACCGTCTGCTGCGTCAGATGCAAGAGGCCAAACTGCAGCAGATGCGCTTTGTCAACGACGCGAGTCACGAACTGCGCACACCCATCGCGGTGATTCAGGGCTACGTAAACATGCTCGACCGCTGGGGCAAGGACGACCCAGCCGTGCTGGCGGAGTCCATCGCCTCGCTCAAGGCCGAAAGCGAGCACATGCAGGAGCTCGTGGAACAACTGCTGTTTTTGGCACGCGGCGATGCCGGCCGCACCGCGCTGCATCGTGTGGATACCAATCTGGCAGCGCTCGTCGGAGAGGTATGCGAAGAATCGCAGATGATCGATACCGGGCACACGTATCGGCTGGCTTTTGACGCCGCATTTGCCAGCGACCCGCGCTGCGACGCGTCCGTCGATGTCGCGCTCGTGAAGCAGGCTCTGCGCGTGATCGTGCAAAACGCCGCCAAGTACTCGGATACGGGAACGACCGTCACATTTGGCATAACGCCCGATGCGGGCACGGGCACGATCGACATAAGTATTGAGGACGAGGGCATCGGCATGAACCAGGAATCCGCAGCTCACGCGTTTGAACGGTTCTATCGCGCTGACAACGCACGCGATGCCGACGCGCAGGGCTCGGGCCTGGGGCTCGCCATCGCCAAGTGGATCGTCGATAGCCACGGCGGCATCATCGGCGTGACCTCGGTCGAAGGCGTCGGCAGCCGCTTTACGATTCGCCTGCCACGGTAGGAAGCCCCTCGTCGTAAAAAAGGGATAAGGCCATGCGGCCCTATCCCTTTTTGCTAGCTATAGCAGCCTGTGCGCTACTCGCGGCACAGATGCACGGCAAAGCCGGCGAACTCGCGCTTAAAGTACACGAGCTTGGTGCCGCCGTCGGGCAGCAGCACGCGCGACTCCTCGTTGACCTCGAGCCCGCGCTCGGCAAACCACTTCTCAGCTGCATCGATGTCGTTAACGGCAAAGCCGATGTGGCCCTTGGTGCCACGACCGTTCTGCTTCATGATCTCGACCAGAGAATCGTTAAAGTACGAAACCGGGGTCTCGATAACGGGCAGGCCCATCATCGTCGAGAACAGCTCCGCGATCTCCAGGGCGTCTGCCGGGTCGGTGGCGTTAATGCCCACATGGGCAACGCGCATGCCAAAGAGCTCGACCGGATTGGCGTTCTGCTCATTCATACAGGTAGCGCCTACTGAGCCATGACGTCGAGAACGGCCTTCTCGGCAGCGACGCGGTTCATGCCGGTCATGAAGGGCACGCCGCTCACGTACGGGCAGGTGAGGCCCTCGGGGGCAACGGTGGTGGCGATCAGCAGGTCGGCGCCCTCGTCGCAGTAGTCCTTGGCCTCGGAGATGGCGCACTGCACGATCTCGTACTTGTCGGCGTAACCGTTAGCGTCGAGCATGGTGGCGACCTTCTGGGCAACGAGCGTGGAAGTAGCAGCGCCAGCACCGCAAGCCAAAACGATCTTCTTCATAGGTAATGTCTCCCTTCATGGTTTACTTTAGGTAAGTGTACCGCAGCGAGCGATGGCGCTCGGCCTCGATGCGCTTTTGTGCCAGTTTGCTTGCACGCTGCGTATAATACATCTAGCACGCATTGTCATACCGCTTGTTTTACGAGCGACCGAGGAGCTCAATATGCCCGATTCCCGCACACTCTGGACCGCCGTCGTCATTATTTGTATCGCCGTGTCGGTGTTCTTTAGCGTCAAAAAACGCACCACGTTTAAACGCCTGCAGCAGCTTATGGCCGCTAAGCAGTGGGACGAGTTCGATCGTTTGCTCGACAGCAAGCTCACCAGCATGCTGTACCCGCGCTACAACCGCGACTACCTGCGCCTGAACTCCTATCTGCTGCGCGAGGACCACAAGCGCGCCGACGAGATGTTCGATTTGCTGCTGGGGCTCAACCTGCCCAAAATGCAGCGCGTCGACCTGGTAATCAAAGCTTTTAACTACTACGTTGGTCAGGAGAACCGCAAAAAGTCCAAGGAGCTGCTGCACGAGATCAAAGGCTTTGAGGGCGGCCAGGCCGAGGCAGTCGCGCACGAATGCCAACTGATGTACGACACGATGATCCTCAAGCGCCACAACGACATTCCCGAGCTGGAGCGCATGCTCGAGGAGGCCGGCGACGATAAGGTTAAGGGTTGCCGCCTGGAGTACCTGTTGGCCCTACAGTACAAGAACAAGGGCGACGAGGCCAAGTTTGCCGAGTACTTGGAAAAGTCGGGTCGGCACTCGATGGCTGTCAACGCGTAACGGGCGGCTTGTGCTAGACTTCTAGTCTCACGGGGGCGTGGCGGAATTGGCATACGCAGGAGACTTAAAATCTCTCGCCGCAAGGATTGTGGGTTCGAGTCCCACCGCCCCTACCA
>CATVQO010000179.1 GCA_958346165.1 uncultured Collinsella sp.
TGGGCACCGGCACCGGCACCTCGGTACTCGAGGTCGTCGCCGCCTTCTCCAAGGCCTGCGGCAAGGAGCTGCCCTACGTGATTCGCGAGCGCCGTGCCGGCGATATCGCCGCCAACTGGTGCGATGCCTCCAAGGCCGAACGCATGATGGGCTGGAAGGCCCAGTACGACATCGCGGACATGTGCCGCGACAGCTGGAATTGGCAGAGCCATAACCCCAACGGCTTCGCCGACGCCGAGTAGCAAAAAACCTACATACCGCTCTTGCCCCGATCTCACGTTGTGAGGCCGGGGCTTTTTCATGGCATGTAACCATTCGCCGAAAATCGACCAACTTTTTTATCTTGCCTGTACATGTTTAAACAACATGTTTTACAATAGGCGTATCGGATCAGAACATCGGAGGCGGACTGCACATCCATCGGCAGGCCGACCCCACAACAAGAAGGTTGGTGAGCGCATTCATGGAGCGTGCAAGCGGCGTCCTCATGCCCGTCTCATCTCTGCCCGGACCATACGGAATCGGCGGCTTTGGCTGGAATGCCTACGACTTCGTCGATTTTCTCGCCTCGTGCAAACAACATTACTGGCAGATTCTGCCCCTTACGACGACCAGCTATGGCGATTCGCCCTATCAGTCGTTCTCGGCCCGCGCAGGCAACCCCAGCTTTATCGACTTTGCCGAGCTTATCGAGGCAGGGTATCTGGAGCAGCGCGATATCGACGGCGTGTATCTGGGATCTGACCCCAGCAATGTCGACTACGGTGCTATCTTTGGCGGCCGCCGTCAGATTCTCGACCGCGCCGCCGAGCGCTTTGCTGCCGACAAGCCGGCCGATTTCGATGACTTTATCCAGGCCAACGAGGACTGGCTCATCCCCTACTGTGAGTTCATGACCGTCAAAGAGGAGTGCGGTCTCAAGGCGTTTTGGGAGTGGCCCGCGGAGCTCCGCACCCGCGGTGAGGCTTCCGCCAAGGTCTGCGCCGACCATCCGGCGCGTATGCTCTACCACCAGATGACGCAGTACTTCTTCGATCGCCAGTGGAGCCGCCTCAAGGCCTATGCCAACGAGCGCGACATTCTCATCATCGGCGACCTGCCCATCTATGTCTCGCGTGACTCCGTCGAGATGTGGGCGACGCCTGAGCTCTTTAAGATCGACGCCGCCGGCAATCCCGTGAGCGTCGCCGGCACGCCGCCCGACCAGTTCTCGGCCACCGGCCAGTACTGGGGCAACCCCATCTACGACTGGGACGCCATGGAGTCCGACGGCTTCTCCTGGTGGGAGGGCCGCATTCGCGCCGCCCTCGACATGTACGACGTCATCCGCCTGGATCACTTCCGCGGCTTCGAGGCCTATTGGGAGGTGCCGTTCTCCTCGCCCGATTCGTCCTACGGTTCGTGGACGCAGGGTCCCGGCCTCAAGTTCTTCAAGACGCTCGAGGAAAAGCTCGGCACGCTGCCCATCATCGCCGAAGACCTGGGCTTCCTCACCCCCGGCGTCATCGACATGCGCGACAACTCGGGCTTCCCCGGCATGAAGATCCTGCAGTTTGCCTTTGAGGGCACCAACTCGTACTACCTGCCGCATAACTACATCGCCAACACCGTCGCCTATGTGGGCACCCACGACAACGAGACGGCGCGCGGTTGGTTTGAGGGAACGGCCACCCCCCGTCAGCGCGAGCAGGCAGCCCTGTACACCCATCAGCAGGCCGGCGAACCCATGGCAGATGCACTCAACCGCACCATCGCCGCCAGCGTGAGCGACACGTGCATCTACACCATGCAGGACCTGCTCAACTTGGGCAACGAGGCGCGCATCAACACCCCTGCCACGCTGGGCGGCAACTGGACCTGGCGCATGCTCGACGGCGCCATCACCCGCGAGCTCGAGCACAAACTCACCGACTGGACCGAGACCTACTTCCGCATCCCGTCGGAAGCCGAAATCGAGCTTCCTCAATAGGAGCTACCGCGCCCGACCCCTCCCCACCGTGCGGACGCGCTTGCTTTTCCCGCGTGAGGCCACCCCAATCCCCTCGCGCGGGCTTCTTATGAATTGCAGACATGAAACAACCCATCACAGGAGAAAACATGCCCCAAATTAACCTCATGGAACTCGCCGAGCAGTCCTTTGGTACCTCGCTCGAGCAGCTCGATGACCGTCGTATTTATAAGCTGCTGGTCAAGCTCGTGCAGGAGCGCTCTGCCGCCTGTCCGCTCAACAACGGCAAGAAAAAGCTCTACTACATCTCGGCCGAGTTTTTGATCGGCAAGCTGCTCATCAACAATATGATCGACCTTGGCATCTATGACGAGGTTAAGGACCAGCTCGTCGCCGCCGGCCACGACCTCAACAAGATCGAGGAGTTCGAGGTCGAGCCTTCGCTCGGCAACGGCGGCCTGGGCCGTCTGGCCGCGTGCTTCCTGGATTCCATTGCCACGCTGGGCCTTACCGGCGACGGTGTGGGCCTCAACTACCACTACGGCCTGTTCCGTCAACGCTTTGTCGACAACCAGCAGAAGGCCATCCCCGACGAGTGGCTCGGCGAGCAGGACATCCTGGTCGATGATGACCACTCCTACACCGTCGAGTTCGGCGACTTTGCCGTTACCTCCAAGCTCGTCAACATCGATGTGCCCGGTTATGGCCAGCCCACCAAAAACCGCCTTCGCCTGTTCGACCTGGCAAGTGTCGACGACGGCCTGGTCCCCGGCAGCTCCATCGACTTCGACAAGACCGAGATCGCCAAGAATCTCACCTTGTTCCTTTACCCCGACGATTCCGACGAGCAGGGCCGCCTGCTTCGCATCTACCAGGAATACTTCATGGTGAGCAACGCCGCCCAGCTCCTGATCGACGAGGCCGTCGAGCGCGGCAGCAACCTGCACGATCTGGCCGATTACGCCGTTGTCCAGATCAACGACACGCACCCCACCATGGTCATTCCCGAGCTCATTCGCTTGCTCACCACCGAGCATGGCATCGAGTTTGACGAGGCCGTGACCATCGTACGCTCCATGGTCGCCTACACTAACCACACGATTCTTGCCGAGGCGCTCGAGAAGTGGCCGCTCGCCAGCCTACAGAAGGTCTCCCCTGCCATCGCCGACATTATCGTCAAGCTCGATGAGATCGCGAAGGCCGAGCACGATGACCCGCGCGTCGACATCATCGACAAACACGATACCGTCCACATGGCCCACATGGACATCCACTTTGGCTTCTCCATCAACGGCGTAGCCGCCCTCCACACCAAGATCCTGGAGGACACCGAGCTTCATCCGTTCTACGAAATCTATCCCGAGAAGTTCTCCAACAAGACCAACGGCATCACCTTCCGCCGCTGGATCCATGGGGCCAACCCCGCGCTCGCCAGCCTGCTCGACGATGTGATCGGCACCGACTGGCGCAGCACCGGCGATCTGAGCAAACTCGCCAAGTTCGCCGACGACAAAGATGTTCTTGAGCGCCTGGCTGCCACCAAGACCGAGGCCAAGGCCATCATGCGCCAGTTCATGGCGCTCGAGCAGGGTGTGACCATTCCCTCCAACGCCATCATCGATGTTCAGGTCAAGCGTATCCACGAGTACAAGCGCCAGCAGATGCTCGCGCTCTACATCATCTGGAAGTATCTCGACATCAAAAACGGCAATAAGCCTAAGCACCCCGTCACCATCATCTTTGGCGGCAAGGCAGCGCCTGCCTATACCATCGCTCAGGACATCATCCACCTAATCCTGACGCTGTCCCAGTGGATAGCCAACGACCCCGACGTGGCCCCCTACCTGCAGGTCGTCATGATCGAGAACTACAACGTCACCGCCGCCGAGCGCGTAATCCCCGCCGCCGACATCTCCGAGCAGATCAGCCTGGCCTCCAAGGAGGCGAGCGGCACCTCCAACA
>CATVQO010000180.1 GCA_958346165.1 uncultured Collinsella sp.
AGACCCCACAGGCCGGCGAGCGCGATGATCTCGGAGGCGTTGCCGCGCACGATGGCGGGCTTGTACTGCTTGAGTTCGTTTACCAACTGGGTGCGCAGGCTACCGATGCCCAGGCCCACCGGATCGAGCACCCAGGGCTTGCCGGCGTCGTGTGCCGCCTTGGCCGCGCGGGGAATCGTCTGCTCGTAGATGGGGAAGAGCGTACCCATATTGAGATAGATGGCGCCGCCGCCGGCAACGAGTGCCTCGCCCTCGTCGGGCAGATAGACCATGGCGGCCGATCCGCCCACGGCGAGCTGTGCGTTGGCGACAAAGTCAATCGTCACCGTGTTGGTGATGGAGCCGGCCATCGGATTGGTGGCGTGAATCTCCTCTACGGCCTTGACCATATGTTGCTTAAGCTGTTCCGAATCAATCACTGCACATGCCTCCTTGGCATAGAAAAGGGGCGCTGTGCATAGACAGCGCCCCTGTAAAGGCGGCATGCTCCCTACGCCAGCATTAACTGACAGGTTCAAAGGATTGGGCCCCATGCCCTCTCAGCCTTGTGGTTTGCACCGCCGGCACTCCCGCATCGAATCTGTTGTTCCCTATACTAGCGCACCTGCCAAAAAGGGACAGGTTTATTTTGGCAGGTCGTTACAATAGGTAGGACCGATACGAATGGGGGCCTTATGATTAAACTTGTGCTGACCGATATGGACGATACACTGATTCCAGCCGGGCATGACGGCGCCAGCGACTACGCCATTGAGGGTATTCATGCCATGCAGGCGGCGGGTCTGCACTTTGGGCCGGTTTCGGGTCGTCAGCCGTCCGCGATGGGCTGGATGTTCAAAAACCGTTCCGAGTGTTTTTCGACCGGTGCGTTCTGTAACGGCCAAGTGATGTTTGTCGACGGCGAAGTAGTCGCTTCGCGCGCAATCGACAACGATGCTCTGATACGTTTGGCTGACTATCTGGAGCAAGAAACCGACGATACATTTCTAAAAGTCTACAGCCTGGGCGATGACTTTTGGGGTAACGATGCCTATTGCGTGACGAGCAATCCCGAGCGTGTACGTCGCGCTATGGAGTCGGGCGGCAATGCGTGGCTCAAAGGCGAAGAGGCCCCGTGCCGTCCCGTCGTCGATGACGCGCCGGTGTTTAAGGCGAATATCTGGAGTGCCCGTTCGCGTGAGGAGCTCGCGGAGCTACGCGAGCGCGTTGCCGTTGAGATGCCGGAACTCTCGCTTGTGTTTCCCAACAACCGAGTGCGCCTGTTCGACATCCTTCCGGATGGTTGGGACAAGGGCTGTGCTGCGCTGGAGCTGGCGCGCGCCTTGGGCCTGACGCCCGACGAGGTGGCCGTATTTGGCGATTCCGATAACGATCTGCCCATGATCGATGCCGTTCCCAACTCCGTTGCAGTCGCCAATGCCAACGAGGCCGTCACGGCTGCCGCGCGCTGGCATATCGGCGCCGCGGCAGATGATGCGGTCGCCGGGGCTCTGCATCAGATTGCCGCCTGCGCCGCGACGGGGGAGATGCCGCCGTTTATGCGTCAGGAGGGTGCAGCCGACGCGAATCTCGCGAACGGCTAAGGAGACAGCCATGAAGCTCCAGCAGCTCAGATATGTCGTCAAAGTTGCCGAATGCGGCAGCATTACCGAGGCCTCGCGCCGTCTCTTTGTGTCGCAGCCTTCGATTACCGCGTCGATTCGCGATCTCGAAAACGAGATGGGCGTGCACATCTTTGAGCGCACCAACAAGGGCGTCATTGTGTCCGAGGAAGGCGAGACCTTCTTGGGCTATGCGCGCCAGGTACTCGACCAGGCCGACCTGCTCGAGGGCAAGTACAAGGGCGCATCCGAGCAGGTGCCGCACTTTAGTGTGAGCTGCCAGCATTATTCCTTTGCCGTCAACGCGTTTGTCGACGTGATCCGCGAGTTCGATGCCGCGCGTTACGACTTTACCCTGCGCGAAGAGCAGACTCACGAGATTATCGAGGATGTCGCGCATATGAAAAGCGAACTGGGCATCCTGTACTTATCCGAGCATAACCGCGAGGTCATCGAGCGCATGCTGGTGGCCAACGAGCTCGTGTTCGAAGGACTCTTCTGCGCCACGCCGCATGTCTTCGTCTGCGCCGACCATCCGCTGGCGGACCGCTCCAGCGTGACGCTCGAGGATCTGGAAGACTACCCATTCCTGTCCTACGAGCAGGGCAGCTACAACTCGTTTTACTATTCCGAGGAGCTGACCTCGACGTTCGAGCGTCGCAAAAATATCCGCGTGCGCGACCGTGCGACGTTGTTCAATTTGGTCATGGGCCTCAACGGCTACACGGTATGCTCGGGCGTGATCAGCCACGAGCTCAACGGCCCCGGCATTATCTCGATTCCGCTCGACGTGGACGAGTACATGGAGATTGGCATCATCACGCGCAAGAACACGACGCTCACGCGCTACGGCCGGGCCTATATCGACGCGATTCGTCAGCATATCTAGGCTGCTGTGCTCCGCACAGTTCAAGTCTCTTTATGGCAGTCCAGACTGATATAGGAAGCATCTATATCAAACTGTTATAAACGTATATTTTACGATGGTCATATGAGCGCTCATACTCTGTCCCAGTAAAGCAACCAATGCAAAGGGAGATATCTATGAGCACTTCGATTCAACCGAACGCGCCGTTTCGCGCCGATATCGTCGGCAGCTTTCTTCGTCCGCAGACTGTAAAGGACGCCCGTGCCGCCTATGTCGCGGGTAAACTCGACGCTTCCGGCCTTAAGGCCGTCGAGGACGATGCCATTCGCGATTTGGTGGCCAAGCAGAAGGCCGCCGGCCTGCAGGTGATCACCGATGGCGAGTTCCGCCGCAGCTACTGGCACCTCGATTTTATGTGGGGACTCAACGGCATTGAGCGCCGCACCTCACGTACGGGCTACATGTTCCATGACGAGGAGACGACGGCCGACACCGCCGTGGTTACTGGTCCCATTAGCGGCGAGAACCACCCGTTCGTCGAGCATTTTAAGTTCGTCAAGGCGCTTGAGGGGGAGGGCCAGGTCGCACGCCAGACCATTCCGGCGCCGATCCAGACGTTCTCTGAGGTCACGCTCGATCGCTGCGACGGCCAGCAGGAGAGCCTGCGCGCTGTCTATAAGACCGATGAGGAACTTGCCGACGCCATCGCAGCCGCTTATCGCACGGTGATCGTCGACCTGTACGCAGCAGGCTGCCGCAACATCCAGTTTGATGACTGCACCTGGGGCATCTACTGCGACACCGATTTTGTCGCCAAAACCGGCATGAGCCCGGTTGACCTGCAAAAGGTAAGCGAGCTGGGCGTGGCGCTCAACAACGCCGCCATCGAGGGCAAGCCCGACGATCTGGTTATCAACACGCACGTGTGCCGCGGCAACTACCACTCCACCTACGCTTTTGAAGGCGGCTACGATCCCATCGCGCCGTACCTGTTCGCACATGAGAATGTCGATGCGTTCTATCTGGAGTTCGACACGCCGCGCGCCGGCGGCTTTGAGCCGCTCAAGTACGTCGCTCCCGGCAAGAAGGTCGTGCTGGGCTTGGTAACCACCAAGGCGGCAGAGCTCGAGAACGAGGATGTTATCGTCGAGCGCATCCGCGAAGCCGCAAAGTACGTGCCGCTCGAGAATCTGTACCTGTCGCCCCAGTGCGGCTTTGCCAGCTGCGAGATTGGCAACAAGCTGACCGAGGACGAGCAGTGGGCAAAGATCGCGCTGGTCAAGCGCATTGCCGAGCGCGTTTGGAAGTAACGCTACCGTTTGCAGGTGGCGGCGCGTGCGAGGCATTGCGTATCGCGTACAATGGTTCGGATCGTATCGTTCGGGCAGGTTATCCGATATGCCTGATCGCCCTTCCAT
>CATVQO010000181.1 GCA_958346165.1 uncultured Collinsella sp.
GGGGAATATTGCGCCACAGCGAGCCGGTGGTCATGTCAATGTGCTTAGATACGGTATCAGCCATACGCTCTCAATCTCTAACATGCTCTTTCGTGCTTATTTGCGCAGACGATGATACTCCTAATGCAACCAGTCGGCACGTAGGGACGTTCCTTTTCTGTCGGCAGCTGGGGACACTCCTTATCTCTTCTAACTAGTCATTCAAGAACGTCCCCAATGACTAGGCGGGGAAGGCGTGCGACAATGGTGGGCATTGTGTTGTTCGCGCTAAGGAGTTGCCATGTTGTTGTGTCCCGTTTGCCATGAGCCACTGGTGGATGACGAACGCGGTGCTGCATGCGCGGGCGGACACCGGTTTGACCGTGCGCGCGAGGGCTATCTGTATCTACTACGTTCGTCCAAGAGCGGCGACTCCATGGGCGATCCCAAGTCGCAGGCACGCAGCCGTCGTGACTTTCTGAACCGTGGATACTATGCGCCGTTGCGCGATGCGATGGTTGAGCTGGTGCGCAAGCAGGTGTCTGGGCGCGCCGCGTCTACGAACGGCCCCATGACGTTGCTCGATATTTGCTGTGGCGAGGGCTACTACACCAGCGCCATGGGCGCGGTGCCGGGCGTGGATGCTTACGGTTTCGACCTGGGCAAAGAGATGGTGCGCCTGGCCGCCAAGCGCGGCGATGCGACCTATTTCGTGGCCAATATGAAGGACATTCCCGTGGCCGATGGCGCCTTCGATATGGTGACTGAGCTCTTTGCTCCCTTTAACGAGCGCGAGTTTGCCCGCGTGCTGGCGCCCGAGGGCTCGCTCTACACCGTGGTGCCAGGTGCCCGCCATCTCTTTGGGCTTAAGGAGGTGCTCTACGACACGCCGTACCTTAACGACGAGAAGCTGCCGCAGGCCGCCGAGCTCGAGTTGGTCGGAACGCAGCGGGTGTCTGCGAATATTACGCTTCAGACCCAGGCCGACATCGAGGCGGTGTTCCAGATGACGCCGTACTACTACCGCACGCGCCCTGCCGACAAAGAGCGCCTGGCAAACCTGGACACGCTCCAGACCGATATCGACTTCATCATCGCCGAGTACCGCCACAGCTAACAACCCGCCAAAAAGGGACAGGTTTATTTTGGTAGGTTTTATCTGGGAAAACGCAAAGGGCCGACCGCGTTGCTACGCGATCGGCCCTTTTTATTGGCGTATATACCAGAGTCGCTGAGCGATTGACACGGATGCGGTTTAGCTCAAACGGTCCATGCCCTCTTTCTTGACGCGGTTGGCGAGTGCAAAGTAGATAATGCTGACAATCAGGCCGGTAAAATCGGGGATGCTTGAGCCGGTCCCACCCAAGAGGGGCAGGGAGAGGAGCAGACTGATGACCGAACATGCTAGGCAGACGATGGACCAGATCCAGACAACGCCAGCCTTGGCGGGATTATTTGCCGCGCGGATGCCAAAGACAGCGGTCACAATTTCGACGACGCCCAATACGATGACGACGACGCAAGAGACGATCATAGCACTCGTGATATCGCCTGCCGCGCTGCCTGCAAAGAGCGCTGTAGCACCCATGCCTGCGCTTAGAATGCCGACGACAAAGAAGAGGAACGATAGGATTTTGAGTAATTTACAGGCGTTGCTCATGGCTGGTCCTTTCGATACGGGTACGTCAATCTGACGTACCCCATGTGCTGCACATATGGTGAAGCACATTGTAGTTCAACGCGGCGATGCATGCGCCTGAAAGCGCTTTGACCCCGCGCAGCCCACCCCAACCTTTCAAAAAGGAAAGCTGGACGTAAGCCAAATCGATGGCAGCTCATGTGTGGCGCTGAGATGATGAGGTCGTAACAAGGAGCTGGTCTCAAGGAGGAGCCATGATGTACGGAGCAGAGCAAGTGCGTGAGCCGCAGTCGTTGGGAAGGCGCATGGGTGATTCTGTGATCGCTGCCGTGTGCACGGGATTGATGGCGGTGCTTTGCATTGGGATGCTGTGGGCCATGTCGCATGTGGGACAATAGCGGACGGTTGGGTGCCGACATGAACGGCGCCCCACGTATTCGTTTTACATGCTAAGGAGTGCCCATGGGCGTTGCCGATCCCTTTTCTGTTGCTCGGGCCGCGGGGCTTGAGCTGACCGGGAAGCCCGAGGGCCTCACGCTCACCGACGGCACGATGGAGCTGCGCGCCGATTTTACCCGCATGCTTCCACGGCTCAAGCAGGGCCGTCTGCAGCAAGAGCTGCTGGTAAAGGCTGCGCGCGCAAAAGGCATCGAGCGTCCATGGGCGATTGATGCCACGGCAGGCTTTGGCGAGGATTCGCTGCTGCTGGCGACCGCGGGCTTTACCGTCGATCTGTATGAACAGGATTGCGTGATCGCGGCGCTCCTCAAGGATGCCTTGGATCGTGCGGCAGATGATCCGGCGCTTGCGACAGCCGTGGCACGCATGCGCTTACATGCCGGCGAGGACAGCATTGCCGGTCTTCGCCATACAGCTGAGCTGATCGAACAGGGCGAGCTCGCCGCTCCCGACGTGGTGTATCTGGACCCCATGTTTCCCGAGCGCACCAAGAGCGCGGCGGTTAAAAAGAAGTTCCAACTTTTGCATCATCTGGAACAGCCGTGTGCCGATGAGGAGGCGCTGGTCGAAGCCGCGCTTGCGGTGCACCCGCGCAAGGTCGTTGTCAAGCGACCGGTGAAGGGGCCACTGCTTGCCGGCGTTAAGCCGAGCTATCAACTTGCGGGCAAGGCCGTTCGCTACGACGTTTTGGTGCCGCCGCGCCCGTAGCTTGCGTGCGATGGCTGGCGCTCCGTCAATGCCGCGCCGAAGCGGCGCCTATTTCCAAGGGTGCGACGTCAGGTGCCATCCGCCGCAGTATTCGCATTTGTAGCAGGCCAAACCACGCCGCCCGCGGTTTTCGCATTCGGCCATAACGGCCTCGGCCTCGGCGCGCGTGTCGTAACGGTTTTTGCGTTCGCACGACTTGTAGCGCCAGGCTTCATCGCGCTCGGCGTCCAGGGCGTCGCGGCGCTCATTCTCGCGCGCAAACAGGTCGCTCATATCGCCGCCCGTGGCAGCGCCTAAAAACTCGCTTTTGGCTTTTGACCAAGCGGCTCGCTTTTTGCTCCCCATCTGCTTCGTGCCCCTCTCCAAACGCTGGTATCATTGCCCAATCAAAGTGATACCAATAAACGTGAGGTCGCCGCGTGATGATCAGAAAAACCCTCGATACCGACATTCCCGCTGTCATGGCTATCTATGACGCGGCCCGCGCCTTTATGCGCGCACATGGCAACGCCACGCAGTGGCCCGAGGGCACGCCTTCTGCCGAGCAGCTGGCTGCCGATATCGCTGCCGGTGGTAGCTATGTGTGCGAAGTCGACGGCCGCGTGGTGGCGACGTTTGCCTTTTTACCGGGCCCGGACGAGTGCTATGACGTAATTGAGGATGGTCAATGGCGCAGCGACACTCCGTACGCCGTGCTGCACCGTGTGGCATCCGATGGCGCCGTACACGGCATCGCGGCCGCGATGTTTGCCTTTGCCAAAGAGCGTGCCGATCACCTGCGTATCGACACGCATCAGGACAACCTGCCCATGCAGGGAGCCATTGCCAAGGCCGGGTTTAAGCGCGCCGGTATCGTATATGTGTCGGACGGTACGCCGCGCGTCGCGTTTGATTGGCTGCGCGAGGCATAAAGGCCGAGTCACATACCAGCGTTTCACCGAAATGAAAATGGCCCTGAGTGGGGCCATTTTTGGTAAAACGCGTTGTTGTGAGGCTCGCGTTGTTACTGCCCCAGATGAACCAGGGCAGACAAAAAGGGGAGGTGCCGGCTTTCGCAAGGCGCGAACCTACGAAAATCGCCGCGCGGCAACGCGGGGCG